>DAOVNV010000097.1 GCA_030630015.1 Desulfuromonadales bacterium
AGCTAAATACCTGAGCCCGGCCCCGAGGGGGCCACGGTTGTTTGTAAGTTTGGCGGCACAAAGGGGCACCCTCTTAAAGAGGCTGCCCCTTTGTAAGCATTATCCTGCAAGTTATAAATCTTAATATCTGGCGTCAGCGTACTCAACCCATCCACCCGCCTCGACAAGCGCCTTGTCAAAGGGACTGATCTCGAAGTTGAAAGACGCTTCGCCGCCGGCACTACTGGCAGTCAAGACCTGCTCCTGGAGCTGAACACCGATCTCCATCGTACCGCCGGAGGCTTGCTCCAACTCCATCAATCTATCGATGTCGGCCTTAGGCAACTCAATCGCCAACATGCCGCAGTTGAACATGTTCTGGCGGAAGATGCGTGCGTAGCTTTCCGCGATTACGGTATGGATGTCGTTGACCTCGAGCACCCAGGGAGCGTGTTCGCGCGAGGAGCCGCAGCCAAAGTTTTCGCGGGTGATGATCACCGTGGCGTTATCCAGTTTCTCGCTCTTGGGGTCGAAGCCCTCCAGATTGAGATCTTCGAGGCAATAAGGTGTGAGAGCCTCCTTGGTCGCCTCGGTCAGGTACTTGGCGGGGATGATCTCGTCGGTATTGATATCGGCACGGTCAAGCGTTATCACCGGGCCTCCGAATGATTTTTTCATGGCACTATCCTCCTACAGGGTCCGGGCGTCGGTAATTACGCCGGTGATGGCTGTTGCCGCTGCGGTGGCCGGGCTCATCAAGTGAACCATGCCGCCCTTGCCCATCCGGCCGTTGAAGTTCCGGTTGCTGGTCGACGCACATACCTCCCCTTCCGACAGAACGCCGTTGCTCATTCCAAGACAGGCGCCGCAGGTCGGGTTGGTCACACAGAAACCGGCGTCCATAAACACCTGGATAATCCCCTCGGCCAGAGCCTGTTTGAAGATATCCGGGGTAGCCGGCGAAACGATGCCGCGCACGGAATCGGCGATCTGGCGACCTCTGAGTATTTCAGCTGCCTGACGCAAATCTTCGATACGCCCGTTGGTGCAGGTACCGATGTAAACCTGGTCAACTGGGGTTCCGTTCATCTCCGCAGCCGACTTGACACAGTCTGGTTTGAAATCGTAGGTGACCTGCGGAATCAAGTTGCTCACATCAAAATCGAGCACCTTGACGTAAGCCGCATCTGTATCGGCGCACCATTGCTGATAGGCAGCCAAGGCCGTTTCCTTGCTGGCAAATTCTTCCTGGATGAACGGCCAGAGGTAATCGACCGTGGTCATATCCGGTTGGCAGATGCCGCAGGTCCCGCCCGCCTCGATCGCCATGTTGCACAGGGTCATGCGAGCGTCCATACTCATTGCTTCGACCACCGGGCCGTGGAACTCCAGTACGCAGTCGGTCGCGCCGTTGACACCGAGTTGGCCAATCACGTAGAGGATCACGTCTTTGGCGTAGACGCCCCCGGCGAGGGCCCCGGTCAGATTGACGCGGATCGTTTTAGGCTCGCGGAAGGCGCAGACCCCTTTCAAGATCCCAACCTCGAGATCGGTGGTTCCGACCCCGGCGGCAAACGCGCCGAACGCCCCATGGGTACAGGTATGCGAATCGCCCATGATGGCGGTGAAACCGGGACGGATGAAGCCCTTCTCCGGAAACAGGGCATGGCAAACACCGTTGCGCCCGACATCAAAGAAATCCTTGATCTCGTGACGGCGCGCCCAGTCGCGCAGCATTTTGGCTTGAAGGGCTGTTTTGCTGTCTTTCGACGGGGTGACGTGATCGATCACCGCTTTGATCTTGGTGGCGTCGAACACACGGTCTTTTTTCCGCCACTGCAGATCGGCAATCGCGATCGGTGTGGTGATCTCGTGGCAGAGGACCCGATCCAGGTCAAGCACCTTGGTCCCAGGAAACGGCTCGTCACGCAGATGCGCGTTAAAAATCTTTTCAGCTGTGGTCTGTCCCATTGCGACTCCTTATGCTCCCCGCATCCCGGGGAATGACAAAGACGTGGCGTCGCGCATTAAATGCGCGACGCACACCTTGTTGACTAAACGAAACTCTGGTTGCGTTGACTGGCGTTCAGCGCCTTGTTGAGCGCATTGATGTAGGCCTTGGCACTGGCAACGATGATATCGGAATGAGCACCCTGCCCCAGCACTTCGTGCCCATCGGCTTCGAGTCGCACCGTACATTCGCCCTGGGCATCGGTCCCGCCGGTGATCGATCCTACGGAGAAGTTGATCAGCTTCGGAGACATTCGCGACAATTTTTTGATCGCCTTGAAGGTCGCATCGACCGGGCCGTCACCCATAACCGCAGCCTTCTTGACCTTGCCATTGACTTCGAGTTCGACGGTTGCCGTGGGAGCAGCAAAGGAACCGGAAGACACGTTCATCTGCAGAAGCTTGATCTTTTCGGGGATCCGGATGATTTCATCAGCGACGATGGCGTCGAGATCTTCATCAAAGATCTCCTTCTTGCGATCTGCCAGGGCCTTGAACCGGACGAACGCCTTGTTCATGTCTTCCTTGGAAAGGTCATAACCGAGACTTTCCAGCCGCTCCTTAAAAGCATGTCGACCGGAGTGCTTGCCCAGGACCAGTTTGTTGGCGTTGAGACCGATCGATTCCGGTGTCATGATCTCGTAGGTCGTCTTCTCCATCAACACACCGTGCTGGTGAATGCCGGCTTCGTGTGCAAAGGCATTGGCACCGACAATCGCCTTGTTCGGTTGAACGGAGATGCCGGTAACCGTCGAAAGCAGACGGCTCGCCGCATAGATATGTTCAGTTACCAGATTGGTTTGAAACGGCATAACATCTTGGCGCGTCTTGAGTGCCATGACAACTTCTTCGAGGGAACAGTTCCCGGCCCGCTCACCGATGCCGTTGATGGTGCATTCGACCTGCTCTGCTCCTGCCTGAACGGCTGCCAAGGAATTCGCGACAGCCAAGCCGAGGTCGTTATGGCAATGTACCGAAATGATCGCCTTGTCGATGTTGGGCACGTTCTCCTTCAAATAGCGGATAATCCCACCAAATTCGGAAGGGATCGAGTAACCGACCGTATCAGGAATATTGACAGTACTTGCTCCTGCATTGATCACAGCTTCGACAACTCGTGCAAGAAATGGCAGGCGGGTTCGCACTGCGTCTTCAGCCGAAAACTCGACATTCGGCGTGTAACCGGCGGCCCGCTTCACCGCCGCGATCGCCGTTTCGACAATCTGATCTTCATTCATTTTGAGCTTGTACTTCATATGAATGTCACTCGTAGCAATGAAAGTGTGAATACGACCCCTTTCACCAGCGTATTTCAACGCTTCCCAACCACGATCGATATCCTGGTCGCTGGCCCGGCACAGCCCGGCAATCTCACAGCCCTTGATGGTCTGAGCCACCTTTTTAACAGCTTCAAAGTCGCCGATAGAGGCAATAGGAAAGCCCGCCTCGATTACGTCGACATTCAGTTTCTCAAGCTGATGGGCGATGCGCAGTTTTTCTTCTATATTCATGCTCGCACCAGGAGATTGTTCGCCATCACGCAAAGTCGTATCGAAAATTTTTATATTCTTGATTTTAGTCATCGCTGTCTCCTTTTTCATCCTGCAATCATTTTGTGCCCGGGCAGCCCCGGACAACTTGCCATATGAACGACATTCATCAACATTAGATCAGCTAGATCACCTTCCACAGGACCACCCCCTTTCCGGATGTTTTGTCATACTGAAAATAAAAAAAGCCCTCTCCCCAATCAGGGGCGAGAGCTTACGCTTCGCGGTACCACCCTGTTTCAGCTCCGGCATTGCGGAGCCCTTGATTTGTCCTTTATCGCAGGATTACGGCAGAAATTACTGGGGCCAGAGGTCCGTTCACGTCCGCAGCTCGGAGGCGAGTTCAGGTTTCTACGTACCGGTTTACAGCGACCACCGGCTCTCTGAAACGGAGAAATTCCCTACTACTCCTCGTCAACGCCTTCAAATTTCAGAGCAGTAAACCAAAAAAACCCGAACCTTGTCAAGCGGCAGTGACATTTTTTATGGATCAGCCTGCCCTTGGTCGGCCGCATCAGAAGCGGGTGGACGCTTAAAACGCTGCAGCAGGGCCGCGACCGGTCCAGAGGCCATATAGATCGTCGCCATTGAAAAAAGCATGATTTCAGGCTGGGCGACAATCACAATAATTAAAATGATTGCCAGGACGAGAAAATTGAATGGCTGACGTTTAAACAGTTCCGGATCCTTGAACGAATAGTAGCGGAAGTTGCTGACCATCAGATAGGCAAGAATATAAATCAGCAGCAGTACTGAAATCTTCTTGACGGTACCAGAACCACCCAGGTGATAGAAAATCAGGACGCAGGAAGCGACCACTCCGGCAGCAGCGGGGATCGGCAAACCAACGAAGCGTTTGGATTCAACGGTATTGACCTGCACATTGAACCTGGCCAGACGCAAGGCTCCGCAGACAACATACAGAAAAGCGGCCAACCAACCGAACTTGCCAAAGGGAGTCAGAGCCCAGGAGTACATGAGCAGTCCTGGGGCGACTCCGAAGGCAACCAGGTCGGCCAGCGAATCATACTCGACTCCGAACTTGCTGGTCGTTCCGGTCAGACGGGCAACCTTGCCGTCGAGCACATCGAATACCGCTGAGACGAGGATAAACCAGGCCGCCAGATTGTAATTGCCGTTCATGGTGGCCACTATGCCGTAGAAACCGGCAAAAAGACCTCCGGTGGTCAGCAGGTTGGGTAGGATGTAAACTCCGCGCCGGATGCTTTCCCTTCGGTCGTATGGTGCCCCTGTCCGGTTCACGACAACACTCCCATGACTGTCTCACCACCGACAGTTCGGTCACCTATGGACACTTTCAGCTCCGTATCCTCCGGCAGATAAAGATCAACCCTGGAGCCAAATCGGATCAGGCCATATCGACTACCGCGCTCTATCAGGTCGCCAATTTCCGGGTAAGACACAATCCGACGTGCCACGAGCCCGGCAATCTGCACACAGAGGATTCTGCGTTCATCCGGCATTTCGATCAGCATACCGGCCTGTTCATTCTGCAGACTGGCCTTGTCCAATGAAGCATTGAAAAAACGGCCCCGATTGTAGAACAGATCCACAACCTTGCCGCTCAATGGGACCCGGTTGACATGAACGTTGAAAACATTCATGAAAATGCTGACCTTGAGAACTTCACGGCCTTCAAAGAAGCGCTCCTCACGGACTTTACCAACAAAAATCACCTTGCCGTCAGCGGGAGCCACCACCAGGTTGGGGTCCTCAGGGGTGTATCTTTCCGGGTTGCGGAAGAAATAAATACTGAATAAAGTAAGCGCCAGTCCCTGGATCGTCAGGCACATCCAACCCAGAACGGCACACAGGAGCGTCAGAAAGGCAAAAAGGCCGATAAAGGGATACCCCTCTACGGCCACGGGCTGATGCTGGTTTTTCATATCAAGTAAATACCCTCGGACGTTGATTAAACGGAGGCAGCAGCCAACTGCTGCCCCCGCTCATCCGTAATACCGCTAGTTGCGCGACTTGTCAACCAGCTTGTTCTTGCCGATCCAGCTCATCATGCCACGCAACCGCTCACCGACTTCCTCGATGGGGTGTTCGGCACCATGGCGGCGCAGTGCATTCAGAACAGGCTTGTTTGCCTTGGTCTCCAGGATCCATTCGCGGGCAAATTCACCGGTCTGGATCTCGGACAGAATCTGCCTCATTTCATCCTTGGTCTCCTCGGTAATTATCCGCGGACCACGGGTGAAATCGCCAAATTCAGCGGTATTGGAGATAGAATAGCGCATGTTGGCAATGCCGCCTTCGTAAAGGAGGTCAACAATCAATTTCAGTTCATGCAGGCACTCGAAATAGGCCATTTCCGGAGCATATCCAGCCTCCACCAGCACCTCGAAGCCCGCCTGAACCAGGGCCGTGGTGCCGCCGCACAGGACAGCCTGCTCACCGAACAGGTCGGTCTCAGTCTCCTCGCGGAAGGTCGTCTCGATAATGCCAGCCTTGCCGCCACCGATCCCGCTGGCATAAGCCAGGGCAATTTCCCTGGTATCACCGGAAGGATCCTGCTCTACGGCGATCAGGCAGGGCACGCCGCCGCCCTGCACATACTCGTTGCGCACCGTGTGGCCCGGGCCCTTGGGGGCAACCATGAAAATGTTGATATCGTCAGCAGGAACAATCTGATTATAGTGGATATTGAAACCATGGGCAAAACCGATATAGCTGCCAGGCTTGATGTTCGGCTGAATCTGCTCGCGGTAAATATCAGCCTGCATTTCATCAGGCAGCAGGGTCATGATGATATCAGAGGCCTTGACAGCGTCAGCCGTATTCATCACCTTGAAACCGGCTTTGTCGGCCTTGACCCAGTTTTCACCACCCTCGGGGTATTCGGCGACAACAACATCGAAACCGCTTTCCTTGAGGTTGTTGGCGTGAGCATGCCCCTGGCTGCCGTAACCAATGATGGCAACGCTCTTGCCCTTGACAATATCGAGGTTGGCATCCTTGTCGTAATAAACCTTCATATCATTTCTCCTTTAATGGGGAATTCCCTTTAAAAATAGCGGACACTTATACCACAACGCGGGGGCTTCGGCCAAACGTTTTGTCAGCCGAACACACCTCGCGCCTGTTTTGTATTCAACTCGACTTCCATCCCTTCGGCCCGCGCCCGATCACAATCGGGCCTGAGCGGACAAGTTCTTTAACACCCAGGGGTCTGAACAGATCGAGGATCGCGTTTATCTTCACGGGAGAGCCAGTCACTTCCACGGTGTAGCTCTTAGCTGTCACGTCAACCACCTTGCCGCGAAAAATATCGCTGATACGTAGAATTTCTGCACGAGTATGGTCCTCGGCAGTCACCTTGATCAGGGCCATTTCACGCTCGACAAAGTCTTCACCTGTAAAATCGATAATCTTGATGGTGTCGATCAGTTTGTTCAGCTGTTTGCCGATCTGCTCCAGAATCCGGTCATCACCACTAGTGACAATCGTCATGCGCGAGATACTCGAATCCAGAGTCGGGGCAACAGAAAGGCTTTCAATATTGAAGCCGCGGCCGGAGAAGAGTCCGACCACGCGGGAAAGAACACCGAATTCATTTTCCACAAGAACCGAAATGGTATGTCTCATAATAAAACTCCAAAACTCAACAACATGAGTTGATTTTATAGTCAGTTGAATCGTTGGTTGTGCTCGCGCGTTGAGTTATTGAATCGATTCAACGATTCAATGCATCAACACTTCAACCTTCATTCAAGATGCCAGCACCATCTCATTCAAACCAGCACCAGCGGGGACCATCGGTAAGACGTTCTCCTCACGGGCCACCTTGAACTCCATGATCACCGGCCCATCGGTGGCAAAAGCCTTCTTGATGACATCCTCAACCTCTTCGGGCTTACTGGTGCGCAACCCGGTGGCTCCATAGGCCTCGGCCAGTTTGATAAAATCGATCGGCAGTTCCATACAGGTCTGGCTGTAGCGCTTATCGAAGAAAAGTTGCTGCCACTGCCGCACCATACCGAGAAAATTGTTATTGAGAATAGCAATCTTGACCGGCAGCCGGTACTGAACGAGGGTCGCCAACTCCTGAGAATTCATCTGAAACGAACCATCTCCGGAGATGTCGATAACCTGCCGATCAGGAAAAGCCGCCTGGGCCCCCAGGGCCGCAGGCAGACCGTAGCCCATTGTTCCGAGCCCGCCGGAGGAGAGGAAAGTCCGTGGCTTGATAAACTCGAAAAACTGGGCTGCCCACATCTGGTGCTGACCGACTTCCGTGGTCACAATGGCATCCTCGTTTGAGAGTTCGCGGAGTTTCTCGATGACAAATTGCGGCTTGATCACCGATTTTGAAGATTTATAGGTCATCGGCTGTTTTTCGCGCCAGTCTGCGATCTCCTCATGCCAGGGCTTGGACCTTGCGCAGAGGGTCTTGACCTCATCTGGCTTCTCACCCAATTGCTTGATAATCTTTTTCAGAACATCTCTCAGGTCCCCGACAATCGGCAGGTCGACACGCACATTTTTCTTGATCGAGGTCGGGTCGATGTCAACATGGATAATCTTGGCATTGGGAGCAAAGGTCGCAATCTTGCCGGTCACACGATCATCGAAGCGAGCGCCCAGTGCGATCAGGAGGTCAGAGTTGGTCACCGCCATGTTGGCATAGTAGGTCCCGTGCATGCCAAGCATGCCGAGCGACAAAGGATGTCCGGTCGGAAAACTTGCCATACCCATCAAGGTCGTTGTCACCGGCGCCTGGATGGTCTCAGCAAGAGTTTTCAGCTCCTCATGGGCGTCAGTCAGCGTGACGCCTCCACCGACATAGAGGACCGGCTTTTGGGCCGCCAGCATCAGGCTGACCGCTTTTTTCACCATGCGCAGGTTGCCACTGTAGTTCGGTTTGTAGCCGCGCAGTTCAACATTGTCAGGATACTCAAAGGTGGTCGTGTCAATCTGCACATCCTTGGGAAGATCAACCACGACAGGACCCGGTCGACCGGTCCGGGCAATATAAAAAGCCTGCTTGATAATCCGGGCCAGATCCTTGACGTCCTTGACCAGATAATTGTGTTTGGTCACCGGACGGGTAATCCC
>DAOVNV010000243.1 GCA_030630015.1 Desulfuromonadales bacterium
CATTTCGAAAAGGTTGCCGTAACGCTCGCGGATCGTATCCTCACCAAGGCGACTGATCGAATCGGCAAAATCGAGATAGACGCCACGGCCGCCGTGGCCGACGCCGCGACCGGCATCACACTGTTCCTTGGCGGCACGGGACGAAATGTCACGCGGCGCCAAGTTGCCGAAGGATGGGTACTTGCGCTCAAGATAGTAGTCGCGATCATCTTCCGCAATGTCATTCGGGTGCTTGCCGGCATCTTCTGCTTTCTTGGGAGCCCAGATGCGACCATCATTACGCAGCGATTCGGACATCAGGGTCAGCTTCGACTGGTAGTCGCCATGCTGCGGGATGCAGGTCGGATGGATCTGCGTGTAGCAGGGGTTCGCGAAGTAGGCACCTTTTTTTGCTGCCGCCCACTGGGCCGTAACGCTGCAGCCAATGGCGTTGGTCGACAGGTAGAAAACGTTGACATAACCACCGCTGGCGATGATGACCGCATCGCCCCAGTGGGACTCGATCTCACCAGTGATCAGATTGCGGGTGGTGATGCCTTTGGCTTCGCCGTCAACCACAACCAGGTCGAGCATCTCACGACGCGGGAACAGTTTGACGGTTCCGGCCTTGATCTGGCGAGACAGGGCCGAGTAGGCGCCGAGCAGCAACTGCTGACCGGTCTGACCGCGTGCGTAGAAGGTACGGGAGACCTGGGCGCCACCGAAGGAGCGGTTGTCCAGGTAACCGGCGTAGTCGCGGGCAAAGGGAATGCCCTGGGCAACACACTGATCGATAATATTGTTCGAGACCTGGGCCAGACGCCAAACGTCTGCCTCGCGAGAGCGGAAGTCGCCGCCCTTGACGGTGTCATAGAACAAGCGATAAATGCTGTCGCCGTCGTTCGGATAGTTCTTGGCTGCGTTGATGCCGCCCTGTGCGCCGATCGAGTGAGCACGGCGGGCACTATCCTGGTAGCAGAAAGCATGGACGTTGTAGCCCAGTTCGCCCAGGGTCGCAGCAGCGGCACCACCGGCCAGGCCGGTACCTACGCAGAGGATTTTATATTTACGCTTATTGGAGGGATTGACCTGCTTCGTTTCGAAGCGGTGACGATCCCATGAAGTTTCTATTGGTCCTGTAGGACTTTTGCCATCGAGTATCATCCAACCAACTCCCTAAATTTTTACGAGCCCGAAGATGATCAGCACGGGAATGGAAATGTAGCCAAACAGAAGGACTACACTCACAAGCTTGCTGATAGCGCCGAAAACCGGCAGAGACCTGTCATTGTTCAGTCCCAGCGTCTGTAAGAAACTCTGGAAACCATGACTGACATGCAGGGCCAGGAAAATCAGGCCGACTGCATAGAGCAGAACGGTGAACACCTGCTTGAAGCCCATGACCACCATGGTGAACACGTTGGTCATGTGAGTCGCCTCGTTAAACTCGTAGACGCCCATGCCGGGCACCTGAACGGTGAAGTGCAACAGGTGGTAGACGACAAACGCCAGCAGCACCAGACCGGAGATAATCATGGTCTGGGCGGCGAAACCGGTGCGCAGTCGCTTGATCTGAACATTTTTCTCAGGAGTCGCGGCACTGTTTTCCAGCGTCAACTGGATGCCGAAGAAGATATGCACAGCAAAAAGGAACAGCATAGCCAGTCTGAAAATCCAGACCAACGGTCCCAAACTGTGCAGGTGCTCTGCATAAGCATTGATCGCATCTGCTCCGAAGAACACAGACGAGTTGCCGAGCAGGTGCACGCAGATGAAAGAAAACAGCATGACACCCGTAACGGCCATGATGATCTTTCTGCCCACAGAACTCTGAATGAATGACATAATTTCGTTCCCTTGCGATGTAATGTGATTAAATGCTGAAACTACGTTCCATGTGACCGACGATCCGGCCAGATGAACAGCCCTTGCGGACCTGGCTCTTTCAATTTCAGCGTGGCGGTCCTCTCCAACCGGTTGACATTATATCCATATTTCACCCCTGAACGGATAGAGTCGGACATGCTCCGACATCTTGCCTGTCAGAATGGGTACAGCACCTCCCAATCTGCATACAGTATACAGACTCCCGTATACTAAACATCGTTTGAGAAAAAATAAAGAAAAATCTTACAGACGGCCAAATGACCGGTTGATTAGCGGAAAACCAGGTTGAGAATTCTACGGTTCGTTAAGTCAGACAGGCCCCCAGACTGGCCATAACCTGCCGCAGCGCCTGTCCCCTGTGACTGATCCGGTTCTTGGCATCCAGGGGCAGTTGCGCCATGGTGCAGTCCTGTTCTGCCAAGTAAAAAAGAGGGTCGTAACCAAAACCTCCCACCCCTCTCGGTGAGGTCAAAATCAAACCTTCGACCTGCCCCTCGAACAAACGGGTTGCCTCACCAGGCAGGCACAGGGCCATGACACAGTGAAATGCCGCCCGACGCTGATCAGCCGCAACATCGGTAAGTTCTTCAAGAAGTTTGCGGTTATTATCCGCATCATTTGCCTCCGGCCCGGCGTAGCGGGCGGAATGAACGCCCGGTCGGCCAGCCAGAGCCTCTACGACCAGGCCCGAATCATCGGCAAGACAAGGCAGTCCGGTCTGTGCTGCGACTGTTTCAGCCTTCTTGCTGGCGTTGGCGGCAAAGGTTTCACCATCTTCAACAACCTCCGGAATCGCAGGAAAATCTTCTAAGCTCATAACACGCACCCCGGAGCCCTCCAGCAGACGACGGATCTCGGCGAGTTTCCCAGCGTTACGGGTTGCGACAACCAGTTCTTTCATGCCTGTTCCAGGGATGATTGCTGCAGGTTCGTCAAGGTTTCACAGCCGCGATGAGCAAGATCGCGCATTGCCGCAAGTTCTGCGTCGGTGAAAGGTTCGTCTTCGGCCGTACCCTGAAGCTCGACAAAACGACCGTCACCGGTCAT
The DNA here is from genome assembly GCA_030630015.1 of Desulfuromonadales bacterium. Taxonomy (GTDB): domain Bacteria; phylum Desulfobacterota; class Desulfuromonadia; order Desulfuromonadales; family BM103; genus JAQYVZ01. Next base: position 2,914 of record DAOVNV010000243.1, read on the forward strand.
AACAAAGTTCATGTCTACTGATGCGCAGGAATCTTCGTCGTAATTAAGATCCAGGACCGCCCGTCCATCGACAATGCCGGCACTGACAGCAGCAACACTATCCTTGAGAGGTGATTTTGTCAGCAAACCCTTTTCAAGCAGACCAGACACGGCATCGGCAAGAGCGACCCAAGCTCCGGTTATTGCCGCAGTACGGGTCCCACCGTCTGCCTGGAGTA
>DAOVNV010000266.1 GCA_030630015.1 Desulfuromonadales bacterium
ACTCGATCAAGCGGGTGGAGATCCTCTCCGCGCTGCAGGAAAAGCTGCCGGAGGCCCCGGCGGTCAAACCGGAACATCTCGGAACCCTGCAGACTGTCGGCCAGATCGTTGATTTCCTGGCCAGCGTTTCTGGCGCGGTTGAGGCCAGGTCGTCTACCGTACCGGTCTTCGATTCTGTCCAGGCCGGTGAAGGGATCGAACGGAAAGTCCTGAAGGTTGTTCCATTGCAGGCCAACAACAGGCGTGCCAGTTTCTCGCTTGCCGAGGGTTCCACGGTTTGGGTCAGCGAGGAGGGCTCGGAGCTGACCGGGGCGATATGTGACCAACTGGCGGCCCTGCAGCTCAAGCCGGTCAAAATTTCTATTGCGAATCTGGATGACCTGCCTGTTCCGCAGTCCCTGGGGGGGCTTGTCCTGCTTGCCCCGGTACAGGGCGCTGATGACCTGTTCCTGGGTCATGCTTTCAGGCTGATGCAAATGGCCGCGGGGCCCCTGCGTGCTGCGTCCGAGACGGGAGACACTCTGCTCGCGACGGTGTCCCGCCTGAACGGCAGTTTCGGTCTCCTGTCTGGGGCGGATATTACCGACCCGGTTTCCGGTGGACTGGCCGGGCTGGCTAAAACCGCTGGGCACGAGTGGCCCGATGTGCATTGCAAGGCACTCGACCTGGCCGGTGACTTCGATGACCTGGCGCAGGCGGCAAAACAGCTCGTCGACGAGCTGTTTGTCGATGGACCTGACGAAGTTGGCATCTCTGCGCAAGGGCTTCAAGCACTCAAACTGACGGAGGTGCCCCTGCCTGATGAAGAACTGCCGCCGCCCCTGGCAGTCGGCGATTTGGTCGTGATCAGCGGCGGGGCGAGGGGGGTTACGGCTGAAGCAGCCATTGCTCTGGCCTCGTCCAGTCGTGCGACCCTGTTGCTGCTTGGGCGAAGCAAGCTCCCCGAGGCGGAACCTGAATGGCTCATTGGTTTGTCGGCAGAGGGGGATATCAAGAAAGGGCTGATTGCGCATGCGGAAAAAGCCCTGAAGCCTCGCGAAGTAGAGGAACAGTACCAACAGGTTCTCTGCAACCGCGAGATTGAGGCAAATCTCCGCAGAATTCGTGAAGCGGGCGGACAGGCAATTTACCGCTCGCTGGATCTTCGTGATAACGAGGCTGTCGCAGTTGCGTTGAGTGAAGTCCGCACGGCACACGGTCCGATCAAGGGTTTGATACACGGAGCCGGTGTCCTGGCAGATCGGTTGATCGAAGACAAGACCGCCGAGCAGTTCGAGCAGGTTTATTCGACCAAGGTCGAAGGTCTGCGCTCGCTGCTGGGAGCCATGCAGGAGGATGAACTGAAGTTCATAGCTCTGTTCTCTTCCTCGACCGGACGTTTCGGCCGGACCGGGCAGGTTGATTATGCGGTGGCCAACGAGGTTTTGAACAAAATGGCCCAGCAGCAGGCTCGCCTGCGGCCGGAGTGCCGGGTGCTGGCCCTGAACTGGGGGCCTTGGGATGGTGGCATGGTGACCCCGGCTCTGAAGAAACTGTTCGAGCAGGAAGGTGTTGAAGTAATCGATCTGCGGGCCGGGGCCGATTACCTGCTCAAAGAGCTGTCGACTCCCCCCGGAGGGCCTGTGGAACTGGTCCTCCTCGGCTCCCGGAGCGAGGCACATGTGGACAGCCAGGCCCAGTCGCATCCGAATATCTACGTCTCCCGAGCCTTCGACCTGGAACTGTCGATCGATCAGTATCCCTTTCTCAAATCACACGTAATCGACACCAAGGCAGTTTTGCCAATGGCCATGATCATCGAGTGGATGGCCCATGGTGCGATCCATAATAACCCGGGACTCAGATTCCACGGTTTTAATGATCTGCGCGTCCTCAAGGGTGTCACTCTTGAAGCTGATCAGTTGCATTCCCTGCAGGTGATGACCGGCAAGGCGTTCAAGAGTGACGGCTTCCATGTCGTACCGGTCGAACTGTCGGGAACGGCCAGGGACGGGCAGCGTTTTGTTCATGCCAGGGCCAAGATCGTGCTTGCGAACAAGCTCCCTGAAGGTAAAAATCCAGCCGAACCTTTAACGCTGCCTGTTTATCCTCATGCTGTCGAGGATATTTACAGACCGGATCGGCTTTTCCATGGCCCGGATTTTCACAGCATCCGGGAAGTCATCGGCTGCTCTGCGGACGGAGTTACCTCTCTGGTTCGGCCGGCACCGCTCCCCGCGCAGTGGATCAACCAGCCGCTACGCAATGCCTGGTTGGCTGACCCTCTGGTTCTGGACAGCGGCTTCCAGATGATGATCCTGTGGAGTTTTGAAAAATATCAGGCCGGTTCGCTGCCGGTCTTTGCCGGAAGATATCG
>DAOVNV010000156.1 GCA_030630015.1 Desulfuromonadales bacterium
AGCTCAAGGCGGTCGAACCGCGACAAACCGGTCATTTCTGTTGGTTCCAGATCATACGAAGACTCCCTGTCGATCTTGCAGCCTCCTGGCGACACGGGGTGATTAAACAGAATATATGAGACTTTCTTTTAGCACGATCTTTGCGGGCTTGTCAGCGGGATTGTTTCAGGGGAGGTGCAAAATCTTTCTGGCGTTGTCTGAGGTGATCCTCGCGGTGTCCTCCAGGCTCCAGTTGCGCAGCCGCGCGACTTCCCGGGCGATCAGCGGCAGGAGCGCCGGACGGTTCTTTTCGCCCCGGAAAGGATGTGGCGCCAGGTCGGGGGCGTCGCTTTCCAGGACCAGCCATTCGGCAGGGATCTGTCTGACCACATCCGGCAGGCGTCGGGCTTCAGGGAAAGTGACTATTCCGCCGACGCCGAGAGCGAAACCAAGATCAATTGCCTGCTGTGCAACTTCGAGGCTTCCTGAAAAAGCATGCAGAATGCCGCCGACCTGTTCGGCACGCTCTTCGCGTAAAATAACGAGCAGTCGACCGACAGCACGCCGCACATGCAGCAGCAGTGGCAAGTCGAGATCCCGTGCCAGCCGGATCATACAGCGAAAGATCTCTTCCTGCAGAGGCTTCGGTATGTCGACCTGGTTGTCGAGGCCAACTTCGCCGATAGCGACAACTTTCGGGTGTTGAGCTGCTTTGCACAGCTGGTGTTCCCGCTCCGGGCTCCATCCCCTCGCAGCAAGCGGATGAATCCCGGGTGCCGCCCAGGCGCCTGGGATTGCCTCTGCTATGGTAAGAAGTCGGGGCCACCCCTCCGGATGGATTCCGGGGATGACGAAGCTTTCGACCTGGTGCTCACGCGCTTCGGCCACGGCCTCAAGCGGTTGGTCCAGGCAGTCAAGGTGAACATGGGTATCGATCAGATGGAGCATTCCTCATTATACGCGAGGATTGCAATAAGAGCATCACAGATTCAGGGTCAACCTTGTGCGCATTTTTAAACTATGCAATTGATGCGCCGTTCACTTACCGGAACTGCTTCGGTATCATCTGCCCCGATGGCATCATATCATCTGACGGTGGTTTACCATGTTCCATGCGATATTTCTTGCGTTCGCATTCATCCATTTTCTCTCCCCGGCAGTAAGTATTAAGGAAGCCCTTGCATGCCATGTCAAGGGTGTCCTGGTATTTTTGGAAAAAACCGCAGTCCGCAAGAAGTTCACAGTCTATCATGGTAGCCTCCTTCTTTGTTGCCACGCATATAATGTGACAATTGCTGATGGTTGGAATATGAATAGTTCGTGCTACGGTTTGTCAATCTAAAGGCACGCAATTTGTGTGCCGAATGGTTTTTCTGACCGACTGGTAATGCTTTAATCCATGGAGAGTATGTTTCCTTGTGGAATTTCAATTAGATAGGTTGCTAATTTTTGATGATATTCATTCGCTATTGTTGTCTGGATGGACATGGCTTGGCTGGTTGCTAGTCATTTCACCATAACTGGTGACCCCTTCTTTGGGGTTTTCACGTTTGTTTCGGAGAGTAAGCGAGCTGTCCCGGTCTTTAAGCAGACCTTCCACGCGTTGTGTTGTAACAGCATAAAATTGAGAAGAAGTGTCGAATAAGTGCTTCCTTCGAAAGGGAAAATCTTCCGGCAAAGGGTCAAGAAATGTAAAGGTGTTGAATTTTCGGCGTTATTTCAAAAAAAACTTTTGTAATGGAACAACGTTTGTTTTATATTGTCGACCCGAGCTACCCGGTTTTCTTATGAGAACCGGTGGTGTTGATTGTGCGGAAGATAAATTTGAAAGGTGCTTCGTTGAGCACCTGGAGTGTGGGGAAGCGATTCAGGCGACTTATGTGTTGCCGTGAATTTAAACGGATACATAGCATGGGAGGCAAGAAATGAAGAAAATTCTGATCGTGTTGATTGCAGCTGTTTTCTGTTTTGGCGTCGTTGCCTGCAAGGACGAGGCCCCGGCTCCTGAGAAGCCGGTTCAGAAGGCGGAAGTCAAGCCGGAGGCACCCAAGCCCGCAAAGAAGGATCCCCTGGCGGCCTGGAAGCCGAAGTTTGATCCCAGTGGGGCCGAGTACAATTACATCCTTTCAAATATTTCCCACCCGGTTATCGAAGGGGTCGCCGTCGGCTACCGGATTCGCGACCGTGTCTGGGAAGACTCTACCGGCCGCCTGTATGTTGATTTCCGCCCCCTGGCGCAACTGGGTGGTGAAAAGGACGTGATCAACAAGCTCAAGCTCGGTGCCGTGCATGGCATGTTGAGCTCCTCGGTGGCTGCGGCCAATGTCTCTGACACGCTTGGTATCGTTAACCTGCCCTATGTGGTTGATACCTTCGATAAACTGGACCAGTTCCGCAATACCCCGGAAGTGTGGGAGCCGTTTGCCAATGCAGCCCTAGACAGCGGTCTCATGGTTGTTGATTTCACCGGTTACGGGCCTTACGGCTGGGCCACCAACTCGCCGGTCCAGACAATTGCCGATGCCAAGGAGATCAACTTCCGCATCGCCGAAGCGCCGGTGAATGCCGATTTTTACAAGGAATGGGGCTTTAAATTCACGGTCATGCCGTGGCCGGATGTCCCGCAGGCATTGCAGACCGGCGTGATTACCGGTCTTGACCACACGGCAATCGTCTGCAACATCACCAAGAAGTTCAATATTGCCAAAAACTTCACCGAGCTCGATTATGCGCAGGGCCTGTTTGTCCACCTGATGAACAAGGCCTGGTACGACAAGCTGCCGGAGGATCTGCAGACGATCCTGATGACGGTCATTCTCGAAGAGAGTGCCAAAACCCGCGAACTGACCAAGCAGCAGCAGGTTGACCAGATTGCCAAGGCCAAGGAGGCCGGTGTTGCTTTCTATCGCCTCAGCGATGCAGAGAAGCAGGAACTGATCAAGACGACTGCCCCGGTCTATGCTAAATGGGGCGAGAAGATCGGTATGGACTATTTCAATAAGGTTCAGGCCACGCTCGGTAATTGATTCCTGATGCAAAACCCGTTATGATCAGCGGCCGGGGAGAGGATCTCTCCCCGGCCTTTTTCTGAATACAGATCAACCCGTAACGGTCCTACATGAAAAAAATCATCAGAGTCATTCACAACACGTTCGCTTTTATCGAAGACTGGAGCCTGTTTGTGACCGTCATGGTGGCCCTGCTGGTCGCCATGGCCAATGTTGTGTTGCGTAAACTGACCAGCGATGTCAACCTCTACTGGTCGGACGAGGTGGTGCGCAAGACGGTCTTCTTCTCAACCTATGTCGGCTGTATCTCTGCGATCCGCGCCCGTTCGCTGATCCGCATCGATGCCCTGCCGCAGCTTTTCCCTGTTCTCAAGAAGCCTCTGACCCTGCTGAGCCACCTGGCTGTACTGCTGTTCTCGGGTTGCATGGTCTGGCTGGGCTACAGCATGACCTGCCTGGTTTACAAGGATGCCTTTGCCAAAACGGCATCCCTGCAGATTCCGGAATGGTGGTTCTATGCCGTGCTGCCGGTTATGGGGGGGATGATGTTCATCCGGACTCTGATCGTGATGATTGAAGACTGGTTCGGAACCAACCTCTGTGAAGAGCAGAAGGATTGATGGCGGCTGAATCATGGACACTAACACCCTGATCATACTCGCTTTGCTGCTCGGCTGCCTGGCTGCCACAGTCCCGGTCTTCATGTCCCTTTTCTTTGCCGGTACGGTCGGTCTGGTCTGGATCGCCGGCATCGATCCGAAGATCGTCATCGAAGTCCTCTATCGCAGCATGGACAAGTTCGCTCTGGTTGTGGTGCTCTTCTTTGTCCTGTGCGGCAATATCATGACCACCGGCAGCATCGTCAAAAAGTTGATCAAGACCGCCAACACCATGGTCGGTTTCCTTCCCGGCGGCCTGGCCATGGCCGGGGTCCTTGCCTGCGGTTTCTTCGGTGCGATTTCCGGTTCCACCGTGGCGACAGTCGTGGCTATCGGCGGATTCATGATCCCAGCCCTGATCAAGGATGACTATGATGAGCAATTCAGCGTCGGCATCATGACCACGGCGCCGATCCTGGGCGTCATCATTCCGCCGTCGATTGCAATGATCCTCTATGCGATGGTCACCAACGATGCCCTGGAGGCGCTCTTTTTGACCGGGTTCATCCCGGGCACTCTGATCATCGTGGGAATGTCGCTGTATGCCTACTTCTTCTGCAAACGCCGCGGCTATAAAACCCTGCCCCGGCCCAGCCTGCATGAGACCCTGAGTACGCTGCGCGAAAGTTTCTGGGCCTTACTCCTGCCATTTATTATCTTCGGGGGAATTTATTCGGGATATTTCACGGCCAACGAGGCTGCGGTGGTCGCCTGTTTCTACGCTTTTTTCGTCGAAATCTTCATCCATAAGGATATGAAGCTGATCGATGTCAAGAACGTGGTCGTCTCTTCTGCGGTGACTTCGGCGACACTGCTGGTGATCGTGGCCGGGGCCTCCGTTTTCGGCGAGTACCTGACCTTTGAACAGATTCCCAATCAGATCGCCAATGCCGTGGTGGCCAATATTCAGTCCCCCTGGGTCTTTTTGCTGGCAGTCAACTGCCTGTTGCTGATGGTCGGCATGTTCATGGATATTATCTCGGCCACCCTGATCCTGACACCGATCTTCCTGCCCCTGCTCTCCAAGTTCGGGATCGATACGATGCATTTCGGTTTGCTCATGACCCTGAACCTGGGCATTGGTTACTGCACGCCGCCGCTCGGGGTCAGCTTGTATATCTCCGGGGCCGTTGCCAACCGCAACCTGATCTATGTTTCCAAGGCGGTGATGCCTTTCCTGCTGATCCAGATCGCTATATTGCTGTTGCTGACCTTCTGGCCTGACCTGGTTCTGCTGCTGCCGAAACTGGTCTACAACTACGTACCAGGTTAGCGCCTGGTTCGCCCAATGTTCCGAGGAGGAGGCTTTCATGGAAGATCGCAAGACACTCATCCCGGTTGACGGTTCACACACCTCGCAACGCACTCTCGATAGCATCCTTGCTGACAAGATGCGTTTCCCAAGTGGTCTGACTCTGCTGCATGTGGTCGACATCGACAAGCTTGCCTATCGGATGATTCCCGACTTCCAGGTGGACATGATTCGGGAAAGCGCGGGCAAGGCCGGACAATTGATTCTCGACAAGCACTGTCAGAAGCTGGCTGAGGCTGGTTATACGGCGGACGGGCGACTCGAGTTCGGCTCGCCGCGCGAAACTATCTGCCGGGTGGCCAATGAAGAGGAGTTCCAGCTTCTGATTATCGGTCGTCGGCAAAGTACCGGTGAAATCAGGGACGTGCTGTTCGGATCGATTGCCAACTATGTATTGCACAACGTAGCCTGCCCGGTTTTGCTGTTCTGATTATCCTAGAAACTGCAGTTGGATCATATCCCTCTTGCCCTTTCGAGAGTTCTCGTGGAATTTTCAACCTCCGACATTCGGCAGCTTGAAACCGACGGCATCGGCCCTGTCCGTGCCGAGCGCCAACTCGCGTTGTTGCGTGCCGGTCAGACATGGACGAAGCTGGAGCGTCCCTGCTGCCCAGGTGACGGGATCATCCAGTTTGACCGCAGAGAACTGGCCGTACTGGACAGGTATTTCGAGCAGGCCATTGCCGATGAGCGGTTGATCCGCTTTGTGCCGGCCTCCGGCGCGGCGTCACGGATGTTCAGCCAGCTCTATGCCGATCGAGCAACGTTCGAGGCCTTTCGTTCACCACACCCAAGGGAAGATGCTCCCGGCAGTGAACTGGCTCTGCGCCGTTTTTTCGACAGCTTAACGCAGTTCGCTTTTTATCC
>DAOVNV010000151.1 GCA_030630015.1 Desulfuromonadales bacterium
AAGATCGTCGCCAACTCGGAGAAGATCGAGATCGAAACCAGGGATCGCCTGCACAACGAGGTGATCGTCAATAGCGAGAGTCTGTCGCGCCACATCGATTACGAGATCGACTACGATGACGATTCCATCTTCTTCAAGAAGCCGATCCCCAGCCGCGATGAGAATTTCAACCCGGTCTTTATCGTGGTCCGCTATGAAACCGTCGGATCAGATGAAGCGCAGCTTAATTACGGTGGCCGAGCAGCAGTCAAGCTGCTCGATGAGCGGGTCGAAATCGGCGCATCCTACATCCACGAAGAAGCCGGAACGAATGAGGGAGAACTGGTCGGGGTTGATGCCACGCTGAAGGTAACTGACACCACAACCCTGCAACTGGAAGCGGCCCAGACCGACACCGAGGCGGTCGGCGACAATGCCGATGGCACGGCTTACCTGGCCGAACTGGCACATCACTCCAAAGATCTTGATGCCAGGCTCTACTACCGCAAACAGGATGAGGATTTCGGGCTCGGCCAGCAGAACGGCAGCGAAAGCGGCACCCGCAAGATCGGAGCGGAAGCAAGCTACCAGGCCACGGACAACTTTGAAATCGGCGGCGAAGTCTATCGCCTGGACAACCTGGAGACCGACGCCACCCGCAAAGTTGCCGAGGCCGACATCAGCTATCAACAAAGCAACTGGAAGGTCAGCACCGGCTATCGGGAAGCCCACGACGCGTTCGCGATCGGTGAAAGTCAGCGTTCCAGCCAGGTTCTGGCGGGAGCCGAAGTCAGGTTCCTGAACAACAAGCTGGCCCTGCGTGCCGACCACGAACAGTCGATCGGCAATCATGACGAAAACAGCGACTTCCCGACCCGCACCCTGTTTGGGGCCGACTACCGGCTCAGCGACAAGATCAACCTGTTCGTCGAGCAGGAATACACTTGGGGCGATAAACAGGACACCGAAGGGACCAGGGCCGGCTTCAGCACCCAACCCTGGAACGGCGGCTCGTTCGACACGTCCATTGAGCAGCAGATGACCGAAAATGGCCGCCGCGTCTTTGCCTTGTTCGGCCTGCAGCAAAACTGGCAGGTCACCGAGCACTGGAGTCTCGACACCAGCCTGGACCGCAACCAGACCATCAAGCATCCCGGCAACGACAGTTTTGATACTGATGCAGCCCCCGCAACTGGCAGTGAGGACTTTACCTCTGTATCCCTCGGCGGTACCGCCCGGTTTGACAACTGGTCTTGGACCAACCGCATCGAAGCCCGCGCTGCCGAAACAGAAGACCGCTGGGGGCTAACAACAAGCGTCGTCACTGAGCCCGAACCTGGCGTCGCCTTCTCAAGCAAGGCCCAGGTCTTTTTGACCGACAGGGAAACCGGCCAGGAATCGCTAGACGGCGACATCAGATTCGGCCTCGCTTATCGACCGGCAGCCAGCCACTGGATACTACTCAACCGCCTTGATTTCTATTTCGAACGTGAAGACGGCAGCGGTACGGATTACGACAGCTGGCGCCTGATCAACAACCTGAACGCCAACTACAAGCCAAACCGCCGTTTCCAGATCGCACTGCAGTATGGCCTTAAGTACGTCCAGGAGAACTTTGACGGCCAATCCTACGATGGCTTCACCGATCTGATCGGCACAGAAGCACGCTACAACATCACGTCAAAGTTGGATGTTGGCCTGCACGGCAGCCTGCTGCATTCCTGGAACAGCGGTCAATTTGACTACAGTGTCGGCGCATCGATCGGCTATGCGGTGATGGAGAACACCTGGGTCAGCCTCGGCTACAATCTGGTCGGCTTCGAGGATGAAGACTTCTCAGCCGCACAGTACACTGCCCAGGGCGTCTTCCTGCGCTTCCGCGTCAAGTTCGATCAGCAGTCGGTTAAAGACGCTGTGGAGTGGCTGAACCGGTAAAGGGCCACAACCCGCCGACTTTAAAAATCCAAGTCAAGAAATGCGAAAACAAAAAAAGCGTCCCAAACTACTGGGACGCTTTTTTCTTGCGTGATACCTGCGTGCAAACTATAAATTATCAGCCTTCTCGGCAAGATAAGAAGCCACCCCGTCCCCCGTCGGCGTCATCCCCTCATCGCCCTTGGTCCAGCCGGCCGGGCAGACTTCGCCATATTTCTCGGTAAACTGCAGGGCGTCAATCATGCGCAGCATCTCATCGACATTACGCCCCAGCGGCAGATCGTTAACCACCTGGTGGCGGACTACGCCATCTTTATCGATCAGAAATGAACCACGGAAGGCAACACCGGCATCGGCGAACTCGACATCGTACGCCTGGCAGATTTCATGCTTGACGTCGGCAACCAGCGGGTAGGCAACCTCACCGATACCACCATTCTCAACCGGCGTATTGCGCCAGGCCAGGTGGGTGAACTGTGAATCGATCGAACAACCGATCACCTGGACATCACGATCCTCGAATTCCTTGATCCGCTTGCTGAACGCGATCAACTCGGTGGGGCATACAAAGGTGAAATCAAGGGGATAAAAGAATAGAACCACATACTTCCCCTTGTAATCCGACATAGAGAAATCATCCTTCATAGAACTATCGGCCAAAACGGCCGTTGCTGTAAAATCAGGAGCCTGCTTGCCAACCAGTACACTCATTGCAACCATCCTTTCTTGTTTTCTATATATGAATTCCTTAATTGAGTGTCATTCTACAGAGATGAGACTGAGTGTCAACAACAAACTGACCTTTTTAGTCAGATTTTCAGATACAGTGTTTTTTCGCGTCTCTCACCTTGCGTTTGCCACACCCTAGCTTCAAGCGACGGCGGGCTACTCGTTACTGTTTCTTCTTACTTCTCGGATGCGCCTTATCGTAGACAGACATCAAATGGTCGACGCTGACCTGGGTATATTTCTGCGTGGTCGACAGGGATGCGTGGCCGAGCAATTCCTGGATAGCCCGCAAATCAGCACCGCCATCAAGCAGGTGGGTCGCAAAGGAATGTCGCAGATCATGGGGACTGATATCTTTCAAAATGCCTGTTTTGATCAGGCGGGTCTTCAGGTTGCGCTGTACGCTCCGGGCAGTCAGACGCCCTCCCCTGGCATTCAGAAACATAGGCTCATCTAACGCAGGCAGGTTGCGCTCGACCAGATATGCCTTCAGAGCGTCGATCGCTTTGCGGCCTATCGGCACAATCCGCTCCTTGCGCCCCTTACCGAGAACACGCACCAACTTTTCAGTCAAATCAATGGAACCGACATCGAGACCAGTTAATTCACTGACCCGCAGTCCGGAAGAATAAAGGAGCTCAAAAATCGCCTGATCGCGAAGATTGAGCAGACTGCCGCCACGGGCATTTTCCAGCAGATCATGCGCCTCGTCAACAGAAAGGGTTTTGGGCAGGTAGCGGCTGAGCTTGGGTGTCGAGAGTTCTTCTGCTGGGCTGGAGGCCAACTGGTTTTCTCGAACCAGAAAGCGGAAAAACATCCGCAGGGAGGAAAGTTTCCTGGCGACCGACGAACGTTTGTTGCGTTTGAGCAATTCGGCGAGAAATCGCCGCAAAACAAGGGCATCCACTTTTCGCAGATCATCGGCCGAGAGAAAGCCCTGCCGGTTTGCAAACATCCTGAATTCAGCAAGGTCACGCAGATAGGCCTGGCAGGTGTGCGGCGAGAGATTCCGCTCGTTCTTCAAATAGCTTTCGAAACGATCAATCCAGGTTTGCATACACGCACTCTATCACAGATATGAGCCTGTTCTGAACATTTGAAAAAGACAAACCTTTTTAACGCCGGGGAAGACATCGTCATATTGACGCCCTACTGACCCCGTGCCATAATTATCGCCATGTTAACTTTTCTTTGTATCCTGATCTTCCTGCTGAAACTGATTGTCGGTCTGGTTTGTCTGACGGTTCTACTTAGTTTCACCATGGCTTGGTACGAGCGAGCCAACAACCAGCCGGAATTGATCGAGAGACGCTTTACGTCTCGCGGCATCTGCCTTTCACTCTGGCTGATGATCCAGGAATCGGCGAGCCTGTTACTCACCCTTGCCCTGAATCCTTTCGGCTGGAGCAACCCGAAAACGACATTCCTGGAACCAGGCGAGAATCCTCCTGTCATCCTGCTGCATGGCCTGTTTCAAAACCGCTCCTGCCTTTACTGGATGCAGTACCGCCTGAAACGTGCCGGCTTCAAAAATGTGTTGTCGATCAATACGCCGCCATGGCGGGATATGGAAACGCTGACAGAGATTCTTGCCCGCAAGATTGACGAAGTGAGAATCGCCCACAAGGTCGAAAAGGTGCATCTGGTCGGCCATTCCATGGGCGGCATGATCGCCAGAAATTACGTGCAGTTGCGCGGTGGAGCACCGCGAGTTGCATGCTGCATCACTCTCGGGTCGCCCCATACTGGTTCCAAACTTGCTCCTTTTGCACTCTCGCAACTCGGCAAATCCCTGCTGCCCGGCTCGAACTTTCTCAAGCAGATCAACGCTGCTGACAAACCGACCGAGAGCCGCATGATTGCCATCTATACGCGGCACGACAATATTGTACTTCCTGCAACAAACGCACGTCTGGCGACCGCTGATGAAATTATCGAACTGGACGGAATGGGGCACACCGCCCTGATGTTCCACCCCCGGGCAATCAGGACAATCATCGATCAACTGAAAACTGACGAGACAAATGACGACACTCAACCTGCAGTCCCGGCAAACCAGTGAACTGATTGACCTCACCGACGAGATTCGTGCTGCGGCAGCCAGTAGCGGCATCCGCGAGGGGATGGTCCTGGTTTATACCCCGCACACTACAGCCGCCATCACTATCAATGAGAATGCCGATCCGGATGTCATAACTGACATCATCAACGGGCTGAACCAGATCGTTCCTTCCCAAGGCAATTATCGGCACCTGGAGGGCAACAGCGCGGCGCATATCAAAAGCAGCCTGGTCGGGGCGAGTGAAACCCTGATTATAGCCGAAGGCAAACTTGTTCTCGGAACCTGGCAGGGGATCTTCTTCTGCGAATTCGACGGTCCGCGCCGCCGCAAGGTTCACGTCCAGGTGCTTGGCGCATGAAGCTGCCGGTTTCCGTTCTGGCCTTGAGCGACTACACCCCGTCCCGCGTTCGGGACACACTCCAGACCCTCCTTCAACCCCTGGGCGGCATGGAAGCTTTTATCGAGCCGGGGCAGAAAGTCCTGATTAAACCCAACCTGCTGGCAGGCAAGCCCCCGGAAAAAGCAGTGACCACCCACCCGGAAATCGTAAAACAAACCATCCTGCTGGCCCAGGCCTGCGGCGGTGAAATCAGCGTCGGCGATTCGCCCGGGCTCGGCAGGCCGGAAAGCGTGGCCCGCAAATCCGGCATTCTGCAGGTCGTGGAAGAAACTGGCGTGCGATTTGTCCCGTTTGAGGATTCAGTTACGATCCGGCCAACCGGATCGACCTTTCATGAACTGGAAGTGGCAGCGGCAGTCCTCGAAGCCGATGTGATTATTAACCTGCCGAAATTGAAGACCCACCAGATGATGGGGCTGACTGCTGCGGTGAAGAATATGTTCGGGGCAGTGGTCGGCATGCGCAAGGCGCGGCTGCACTTGCAGGCCGGAACAGACAAGGCTTTTTTCGCACTGATGCTGCTTGAACTGTCCGAGCAGTTGAAACCGACCCTGTCGATCCTTGATGCGGTGGTTGCCATGGAGGGGGAAGGTCCGGGCAGCGGCGACCCGGTACAGGTCGGCGCTCTGCTGGCCGGTGTCGATCCGTTGGCGGTTGATACAGTTGCCGCGCAAATGCTGGGTCTGCCACCCGATCTCAGTTGGACCCAAAAGATCGCGCGGCAAACCGGCCGAACCGGGGCTGACATGCATGACATCCAGATTTACGGAGCAGCCTTGGAACAACTGCGTCCGAAACAGTTCCGACCGGCCCGAAGCACAGATGTCACCTTTGGTCTGCCCGGGCCGATCAAGAATCTTTTAAAGAATTCGCTGACAGCACGCCCGACGGTCAGATCCGGCCAATGCGTCCGCTGCGGT
>DAOVNV010000150.1 GCA_030630015.1 Desulfuromonadales bacterium
ATGGCGGTGGCAAAGCGGTTCTGTATGGTGATCCCAAAATGCCCAGGGGAAAAAAGGAAATCCTGATACGAGGGCTGGCCCAGGCCCTGCGGGACATTAAGGACTATATCCTGGCCCCTGATATGGGCACTGACGAGGAGTGTATGGCCTGGATAAAGGATGAAATTGATCGGGTTGTGGGCCTGCCCAGCGAGATCGGCGGCATCCCCCTGGACGAGATCGGAGCAACCGGATGGGGGATTAGTCATGCCGTCGAAGTTGCGCTTCGCTACTGTGATTTCGAGATGAATGGAGCGCGACTGGTCATCCAGGGTTTCGGAGCGGTCGGCCGGCACGCCGCATCTTTTTTGACAGCCAGTGGCGCTGTCCTGGTGGGCGTGGCCGACTCCCGGGGGGCGATATATGATCCCGACGGGCTTGACGTCGCTGCTCTGCTCGAACTCAAAAAAGCAGGCAAAAGCGTGACTGAATATCCGGGCGGACAGAAGCTTGATCGGAACGCTTTGATTGACCTGGAATGCGACATCTGGATTCCGGCGGCGCGCCCCGATGTCATTCGCGAGGACAACGTCGGCCGTTTACGGGCCAGGCTGGTTGTTCAGGGCGCAAACATCCCGGTGACTCCGGGTGCGGAGAAGCAGCTGCATGAAAAAGGAATCCTGTGTGTTCCGGACTTTATCGCCAATGCCGGAGGTGTGATCTGCGCCGCCATGGAATACCGGGGAGCGTGCGAAACGACCGCCATGCAGGCCATCCAGGAGAAGGTGCGGCGCAATACCGAGCAGGTTCTGGCAGATGCGAAGGCCAACCAGGTCCTGCCGCGACAGGCAGCCGTGGACCTGGCACTCAACAGGATAAGAAAGGCCATGTCGTTTAAACGCTGGACGATCTATTAGCCTTTCTGTTTCGGGACCGTTCACCAAACCTGGGTGCTGCAAAGGGAAGCAGGCCTGAAATGCCAAAACAGGACATAATAAATTCCATGTATCGGGTCCGCTTCCATGGTCGGGGCGGCCAGGGGATGAAAACCGCGAGCCGTGTCCTGGGAAAAGCTTTCTTCCTGGAAGGCTTCGAAGTTCAGGATGCCCCCCGCTATGGTGCAGAACGCCGCGGGGCTCCCATCTTTGCCTATGTACGGGCATCTCGCAAGGCAATCAATGAGCGCGGCATTATTCGCCGGCCCGACCTGGTTGTCGTTGCCGACGACAGCCTGGTTGACATTCCCGCCGCCGGGGTGTCGCAGGGGGTCTCTACAGCGACCGTGGTGCTGATTTACAGCAATCATGAGCCAGGCACCTGGAAACAACGCTGTTCCCTGCCCGAAAATGTCGTCACCTTGCCGTTTCCGGAGGATACCCAACATGAACATCGCTTTATCAGCACAATCTGTGCGGGGGCAGCCGCTCGCCTGTCCGGCGCCATATCACGGGACTGTCTGAAAGAGGCCGTTCAAGAGGAACTTGCCGATCTTGGCGAGGAGATGGTTCAGGCAAACCTGTCCAGGGCTCTACATGCATATGATCTGATGGCACCATACAGCAACCTGGTTGTGGCTGGGGCTGGAGAAACCGGGGAGACCTTTTCCAAACCTGACTGGATCGAGCTGCCTTTCGAACCGGCCCGGGTTTCGGCCCCGTCCATTCATGCGGTACTGACCAGCGAGAAGGTTGCAACCGGCCTGTGGCGCACCATGCGGCCGGTGATAGACGACAGCCTCTGCCAGCGCTGCGGACTGTGCAACAGCCTCTGTCCCGAAGGCGCCATCAGCCTGGATACAGCGGGCTTCCCGCAAATCGACTACGTACATTGCAAGGGATGCATGATCTGCGTCGCCGAATGTCCGACCCATGCCATCCACACGCTGCCGGAGCATGAAACAGAGAAGGGCCTGGAATGAAGCGTACACTGCTAACAGGAAACGCTGCTGCCGCCTGGGGAATGCGACTGGCCGGGGTTGATTATCTGCCCGCCTTTCCGATCACGCCCCAGACAGAGATCATTGAAACTGTCGCCAGGTGGATTGACACAGGTGAAATTGACTGCCGCATGGTGACGCTCGAGTCCGAGCATTCCATGATAACCGCCGCAGGGGCCGCGGCGGCGACGGGAGTCCGGGTCTTTTCTGCAACATCCAGCCAGGGGTTGCTTTACGGGATGGAAATGCTCTACACCGTGGCGGGCTGGCGTGCCCCCTTCGTTCTGGTCAACGTTTCTCGCGGCTTGTCCTCCCCGATCACCCTGGAGCCTGACCACAATGATATTTTTGCGGCGCGCGACAGCGGTTTCCTGCAGATTCATTGTGCGACCTGCCAGGAAGTTCTCGACAGCATCATCCTGGCTTACCGACTGGCAGAAGACGAGCGAGTAAGGTTGCCGGTCATCGTCAACCTTGATGGCTTCTATCTTTCCTTCACCAGGGAACCGGTGGAAATTCCCAAGTCTGAGACAGTTGCCCGTTTTCTGCCGCCCTTCGACCCTGGAAACGTCCGCTTCAGGGCCAGCGAACCTGTCAGCCAGGCCGTGGCAGTGCTGGGTGGCGGGCCATATTCCTATTTCCGTTACCAGGCCCATCTTGCCGCAATGAATGCAACATCCGTATTCGAGGAGATCGGCAAAGAGTTTGAGGAGTTTTTCGGCAGAGGTTACGGTTCGCTCGAAACCTATCGCAGCGACGATGCGGAACTGGTATTCGTCATGCTGGGCTCTTTTGCAACCAAGGCAAAAGATGCCGTCGATCGTTTGCGCGCTGCCGGTCAGGCCGTCGGACTGGTGCGGCCGCGTCTGCTGCGGCCATTCCCGGCTGATGCTTTCCGGCAGGCACTGGCCGGAAAAAAGGGCGTGGCGGTGATTGACCAGAACTTGTCTGCAGGCAGTGGAGGAATACTCCATAGGGAATTAACGGCGGCTCTTTACGGTCAACCGGAGACGCCCCCGGTCCTGGCCAGCTTCATCGGCGGATTGGGCGGCCGCAACATCGGTCCGGAAGACTTTTTCGGGATCGCTGCCGAAACCAGCCAGGCCATTGCCGCAGGCAAAACCCCTCCACCCCGCCTGCTGTTTAGCGAAGGAGAACTCAAGGACGTCAGACAATTACAGGCAATCGCCGGAATCTCACCGGAAAAACCCGGGAGGGACGCATGAGCGAAACCAGGTTTCAAAGTTTGAAAGACCTCCCTGCTGCCCACCTGCTCGGAACGGGGACTGCGATGTGCGCCGGTTGCGGCGCCCTGGAGGCTCTCCATGGCATCTATGACATTCTGGGTGAGAAGACCGTTTTCATCAATGCGGCCGGCTGCATGACGCTGCTGTCAGTCTACCCTTACACCCCCTTCAGAGGCTCCTGGCTCTACACAGCCATGGCCTCGGCGCCCGCCGGCGCGCAGGGAGTGCGCGATGCCCTGGACATCCTGCTTGAAAAGAAAAGGATCGGACCTGAAGACGACCTGCAGACTGTTGTCCTGACCGGGGACGGTTCAGCCTACGGCATGGGCCTTTCCGCTACCTCGGCAGCCATCGAGAGGGGGTTAGACTTTCTGTACATCTGCTACGACAATGAGGGGTACGGCAACACCGGACATCAGTCTTCCGGAGCGACGCCCCATGGCGCCAGAACGGCAACCTGCAAAGGGGGGCACGGTTTCGGCGGATACAAAAAGGACCTGTTTGCCATCTGGGCGGCCCATCGCCCTGCTTACGTTGCAACAGTTGTGGGCGCCGAGCCACTCGATCTGGCCCGTAAGGTTGAAAAGGCCAAAGCGATGCAAGGGCCGCGGTTGCTGATTGCCCTGGCCCCATGCCCCACCGGCTGGGATTACGATCCCAGAGAAACTGTAAAAATCGGCAAACTTGCAGTCAAGAGCGGGGTCTGGCCCTTGAAGGAATATATTGGTGGGAAAACTGTCCACACCAAGCTGCCACGCAAGCGGCTGCCAGTCGAAGAATACCTTAAGACCCAGGGACGCTTCACTCACTTGTTCGAGCCCCAACGCGACGAGCAGACGATCCAGGAGATCCAGGCCCGGGTCGACGCCTACTGGCATGAATTTGATGGTTGAGAGAGCCTGGAAAAGACCATGACGCCAATGACCAAAAGCTATTTCCACCGGGGAGGAGATATCCCCCTTTCGGGGAGCACCATCCCTGAACACTTCGCCGGGATTGTGCAACGTTTTCCTGGTCATGAAGCGGTGGTGTCCCTGCACCAGGGGCGGCGTCTGACCTATGCCGAATTGGCCGAAGAGGTTGACACCTTTGCTTGCGGACTGCTGGGCATGGGCTTCGGCAAGGGAGACCGCATCGGCATCTGGTCGACCAACAACATCGAATGGCTGCTGATACAGATGGCTGCGGCCCGCATCGGTGCCTTGCTGGTCTGCATCAACCCCGCTTACCGCGCCAGTGAACTTGCCCGCGCCTTGCAACACTCAGAAGTACAGGCTCTTTTTGCCATCCCCGCTTTTCGCAGCAGTGACTATGCCGCCATGCTTGCAGAACTGGTACCGGAGCTCAAAGAGGCCGACAAGAACCTGGCATGCAAGGGGTTTCCATTTTTGCGCAGGGTGGTTCTATTTGACCCGACCGAGCCTTCAGAAACCAGTAGTCCCCAGCCCGGGGTCACGACCTGGGCCGAAGTTCTGGAAGCGGCCGCCGACATTTCCACCGAAACACTCAATGAGATCACCACAGGACTGGACCGTGATGAAACCATTGGCCTTTTGTACACCTCCGGCTCTCTCGGGTTTCCAAAAACCGCAGCCCTGTCCCACCACAATTTGCTGAACAACGCCTGCTTCACCGCCATGAGTATGCACTTTACCGAGCAGGACCGCCTCTGTGTTCCAGTTCCCTTCTACCATTGTTTCGGGATGGTTCTGGCCAGCCTGTTGTGCCTTACCGTGGGGGGCTGCATGGTCCTTCCCGGCGAGTACTTTGACGCCCTGGAGGTGCTGAAGGCCATCGAGGATGAAAAGTGCACTGCGGTCCACGGGGTTCCCACCATGTTCATTGCCGAACTGGAGCATCCCCGTTTCAGGGAATACGACCTGTCGAGCTTGCGCACCGGCATCATGGCCGGCGCTCCCTGTCCGCCTGCACTGGTCAAGCGCGTCATCGAGGAGATGTCTTGTTCCGAAATTCTTATCGGCTATGGCATGACGGAGGCCTCTCCGCTCACCCATTTGACCTCACGCGAAGACCCCATGCAGGTGCGCCTTGAAACCGTTGGCAGGAATCTGCCCCATCAGGAGGTGAAAATCGTCGATCCTCACAGCAGGAAAACCGTACCGCTGGGGGATGCCGGCGAAATATGCTTTCGGGGCTATCACATCGCAAAGGGCTATTACGGCGATCCCGAAGCGACCAAAGAGGCGATTGACGAAAGCGGGTGGCTCCATTCCGGAGATCTGGGCGCCATGGATGAGAAGGGCTATGTACGGGTTCTGGGCCGCCAGAAGGAAATCATCATCCGCGGCGGCGAAAATATTTCCCCTTGGCAGATCGAGCAGTTTCTCCTCACCCACCCCAAGGTGGCAGAGGTCGCAGTCTTTGGCGTGCCACATGAGTCTCTTGGCGAGGAAATCATGGCCTGGATCAAGCTCCATGCCGGGGTGACAGCAACCGAGCTTGAGATAAGGGAGTATTGCCAGGGACAGATCTCCCATTTTAAAATTCCGAAATACATCTGGTTTGTTAAGGAATTTCCTCTGACCGTCAGCGGCAAGATGCAGAAGTTTCGCATGCGTGATATCGCATTGAAAAAAATGCGAGAAGGGAAAACCAACCGGTGAGAAAAATCTCCATAGAACTGGTTCCACGAAATGTGGCTTCGCTGCAGCAAGAGCTGCAGTTGATCCGGCAGCATTTCCCCGCGATCGATACCACCAACATCCCCGATCTACTCAAGTTCAAATTGAGAAGCTGGGAAGCCTGCCGCCATGCCAAGGCTTTTCTCCCTTATACCATCCCTCATCTGCGCGCCATAGACTTTGATTTGAACCAACCCTTTCCGTTGCAGGACATCCTGCATGAAAGTGGTATAGACACGGTGCTGGTGATAGCTGGCGACCTGCCCCAGGACATGTCGCGCAGAACCGTCCGGACCAGTTCGGTGGCGTTGATCCGTGCCCTCAAGCAA
>DAOVNV010000264.1 GCA_030630015.1 Desulfuromonadales bacterium
TCACTTGAAATACTGCCCGGGTTTAATATTGGGAAACTAAAATAAGCCTTATGCAATTAGCTGAGCCTTCTTAGCCGGAATGACTTTCCCTTTTTTCATTCTTTTCACATCATCCTACTTGCTAAAATTTTAAAGTCAAGGGCGTCTCCATGGCACCTCATCATGCTTCGCTCTTCATCAGTTAGCCAGCCAGTCGCCCACCTGGAAATAAACCGAAACATTGCCGCCTTCCGCGTACGCCACATCGAGTCCAATGGAGAGTTTCTGTTTTTCAACGAGCATGTACCGCAGACCGATGCCGCCGGCAGGATTCGTAGGCGCACTTCCGAGATCGCGAATCGTATCCGCAATGCGACCGCCGCCGCCGAATGCCAAACCCGTCCAGCGATTGTAAAAATTCCAGCGCACTTCTGCTTGGGCCGTCACAGCGACATTATCCAACAACTGTCCGCCTACGTAACCCCGGAGACGAACCCGGGACAGGTCCCAAAACGGCGCATCTCCATCGACGAACTGCCCGTCAAGGCGATATAGGAAAGTAACGGTTCTTCCTAGCGGAAAGTATTGGGCCCATTTGCCGATGACTTTCAGGTAATCATAATCACCGCCGAGGTATTCGCCGTATAGGGTTGCAGTCAACTCCAGCCAGTTTCCCTTCGACGGCCAGAAATTGGAATTTCTTGAATCATACACCGAAACCAGCCCCAAGCCGGATGTTTGCGTCTGCTCACCCAGCCCGGGCGCATTGGGAAACGACCCCGAGGCGTCAAGTTTTGCGTCGATTTTCACCAGTGTATACTGACCGCCAAGAAACCAGTTATCCCAAGGCAACTCGAATAACGGGCGCGGGATCAGGGCGTTGGTCACTGCATTGTATTCCACCGGGTTGTCTTTGAGCGGTGAGTCATTTCCGACCCCATAGAAATCCAGGTTGAATTCGCCGTGTACCGCAGGCAACCGGAATCGAATACGGTCGTCCAGGTAATAACCGTCATGAATTGCACCAACAGCCCAGCTCTGGGTATTCGTGTACATCCCGAACACTCCCGTTGTCGTGGTCGGAGTGTCCGGATTTTCGCTTTTCTGCGGGTGCAGATATAATAGGGCCGCAGATAGGCCTACTCCGATGGTCGGATTGGCAATGGGAATTGGTACCGGCACCAGCCGGGCGTCTCTTCGGAAAATCTCTCTGGAAGCGCCCTGTCCCGCTTTAATCTCGGATTGAATCTGGTCGATCTGACTATCTATTTGTCCTGCCATACCTGCTGTTGTCAGCCCTAACACGAGGCAGCATGATATGAGTATCAGTCCCTTTTTCACGAGATCAACAGATTTGTAATAAAGCAGTACTTATTGTGTAGATTTAGGCTACTTCACCAACTCAATCTCACCCGGTCGCCAGGTCTTGTCGTACCACACCTCGGTCGGGCTATAGAGACGTAAAACAACGAACCAACCCTTGCCGGGAACAGTTTGAGTCCAGTTCGCCTCTTTGCCGGCCGGCGCTTTCGGGCCGTAATAGAGATCGATCGACCCGTCGTCGTTGACGATCATCTTGTCGCGCTGACTTTGCTTGCTTGGGTAGGGCTGGTCGGTCTGGAGCATGGAGCGGGTCTGCGGATCATAGACGCACATCGACCAGAACTTTTCGGCCGGAGGATTTTTGGGTATGTTAATTTTGTAGGTCTTGGAGCCATCGAGGTAGTTGCCGTTCGTGTCCAGATAGCCCCAGGCATATTGTGAGCCTTTGCCGATCAACTTGACCGCCATCATAGGCGTGTTGACAGTCGCAAAATAATAGAACATGGTCCGCGCATCGAAATTGCGTCCACCCATACCCTCATCCTTGAGGAATTGATAGTTGTTGCCGGGGTAACCCCTCTTCCAGTAGCTGCCTTCATAAAGGAATTCCGCTTCATTGCGCTCATACCAGAGAGTGGCACGCGCGGTCGCATTGGCCACTGCCACCGCATCGGTCAGGATCTTCTTCATGCGCGCGTCCGGGGCAAAAGGCTTGCCCTTCTGGATGCCGATGGATGCAAAGAGTCCGCGCAGCTCGGGATCGAGCATCTCAACCGGCTCACGTTCGATAACGGTGTGGAGTTCTTCGTAGAACTCGAAATTATTGGCATGTATCGTGTTAAACGATTTACCGGAGCCGCTGATAAATTCCATCGCGGGCGGATTGGCTGCCTTGGCTAGAGGATAGATTTTCAGGCCTTCCTTCCACATCTTGGTACCTGCGTCCGGTTTGCCGTCAACGAGGAATCCGCGCAAAGCGACCCAGTTCACGTAGCTGGTTGACTTGGCGACAAAATATTTCTGGCCGATGACTACCTGTTCCCTGCCACCGATGGGACCTTCGA
>DAOVNV010000145.1 GCA_030630015.1 Desulfuromonadales bacterium
ATTGTCTTGAATTGGAAAAATGAATGGAAACCGCTTGTTTGGATCATTGTGATCTTTAGCGGTTGTTTCTTTTTGCCGGTTGAAATGCCCCGGGTGCAGGGCGCCATCATGGAGGCCTTGCACCTGGTTAAGTGGTACGCTCGCGAACATGTGTTGCTTTGCCTGGTGCCGGCTTTCTTTATTGCCGGGGCGGTTGCAGTCTTCGTCAGCCAGGCCGCGGTTATGAAATATCTCGGCCCGAACGCGAAGAAGCTGTTGGCCTACGGGGTCGCTTCCGTCTCGGGAACCATTCTCGCCGTCTGTTCCTGCACCATCCTGCCGCTGTTTGCCGGCATTTACCGCATGGGTGCCGGGCTGGGACCGGCCTGTGCCTTCCTCTACTCCGGCCCGGCGATCAATATCCTCGCTATCGTCCTGACTGCACGCATACTCGGCCCGGAAATGGGTATTGCTCGGGCAGTCGGCGCGATTGTTTTTGCCATAGTCATCGGCCTGCTGATGCACTTCTTCTTCCGTCATGAAGAAGCGGAAAAAGCAGCTGTAGCACCGGTGATGGTTGAAGACGATGAGAGCCGCCCGCTCTGGCAAACGACGCTCTACTTTGCGGCTATGGTTGGTATTCTGGTGTTTGCCAACTGGGGTAAAACTGATCAGCCCAGTGGTCTCTGGCACGCAATTTATATTGCCAAGTGGTGGGTCACTGGTGGTTTTTCCATCGCCCTGGCACTGATGCTGGCCACCTGGTTTAAGCTTGGCCTTGGCAGAATTTTGTTGGCCGCGATCCCGGCCCTGCTATTGGCATTTCTGACCCCACAGCACCCGGAACTCGCTTTTACTGCCGGAGTGATCGGCTTATCTGTTCTCTGTAATCTGAAAAGTACCCGTGAAGAAGAAATGGGGCAGTGGTTCGGTGAGAGTTGGGATTTCGCCAAGAAGATTCTACCGCTGTTGTTGATCGGTGTGCTGATCGCAGGAGTTTTGCTCGGTCGCCCCGGTCATGAAGGGCTGATCCCGTCGGGGTGGGTGGCCTCACTGGTCGGCGGCAACTCCCTTTCAGCCAACCTGTTCGCTTCGGTTTTCGGGGCCTTCATGTATTTTGCCACCCTGACCGAAGTGCCGATCCTCCAGGGCTTGCTCGGGGCCGGCATGGGAAAAGGCCCGGCCCTGGCCCTGTTGCTGGCCGGGCCGGCACTCTCCCTGCCGAACATGCTGGTGATCCGCAGCGTTATGGGCACCAAAAAGACTGTTGTTTTCGTTTTCCTGGTGGTGGTTATGGCGACGATCAGTGGCTTGATTTATGGGGCTCTATTTTAAACCTCTTGGTGCCCAAAACAAACAAGGAGATAAACCATGAAGATACAAATCCTCGGTACCGGTTGTGCCAAATGTGAAAAGCTTGCAGAGCATACCAAACAAGCGGCTGATGCGCTCGGACTTGAGTATGAGATGGAAAAAGTCACCGGTCTCAACGAAATCATGGCTTTCGGAGTGATGACGACACCGGGGCTGGTGGTTGACGGCAAAGTACTGACCGCCGGCAAGGTGCCGAGTCCTGCTGACATCGAAAAACTGTTGGGCTGAGAAGCTGCAGAAAATAACCGGAAAAATTCCTGGTCTGCTGTTACTCGCTCTTTTCCTAACGTCCCCAACCTTCGCTGAACAACGATCAGAACTGATCGATCTGGGGGCGGATAAATGCATTCCCTGCATCAAGATGGCACCAATTTTCGATGCCCTTAAAAGGGGTTTTGCCGGTCCCGTGAGAAACCGGTACAGCTTGCCACGCCGAAGCTGCGGCGAAGGCGGGCACTCATCACTGCTTAAAGCGACAGGCGGTCCGCCACGAAGTCGGCGTCCTTGTCGCCGCGGCCCGACAGGTTGATCAGGATGGTTTCCTGCGGCGACATGGTTTGCGCGAGCTTCATGGCGTAGGCCACCGCATGAGCGCTTTCCAGTGCCGGAATAATGCCTTCCATGCGGGAAAGCGTCATGAATGCGTCCAGGCACTCCTGGTCGTCAATGGTCTGGTAGCTGACTCTCTCGATATCTTTCAGATAACAGTGCTGCGGGCCGACGCCCGGGTAATCCAGGCCGGACGCGATCGAATGCACCGGCAGGGGGGTGCCGTCCTTATCCTGCAGATTGTAACATTCAAAACCATGAAGAGCGCCTTTCGTACCCAGGGTCAGGGTCGCGGCATGGTCCGGTGTATCCAGACCCTTTCCTGCTGGTTCTACACCGATCAACCTGACGTCTTCATCTTCCAGGAAGGCCGTGAAAATGCCGATAGCATTTGATCCGCCACCAACGCAGGCCATGACCACATCGGGCAGTGCATTCTCTTTGGCCAGAAACTGCTCACGAGCCTCGTAACCCACAATCTTCTGAAAATCACGCACCATTTTGGGGAAGGGGTGCGGCCCGACCACCGAACCGATTGCGTAAAAGAAATTGACCGGGTCCTTCAGGTACTCTTCAAAGGCGCTGTCGACAGCATCTTTGAGTGTGCGGGTGCCCCGTGAGACTGGCACCAGTTTGCAACCAAGGATCTTCATCTTGGTGACATTGGGGTGTTCCTTCTCGATGTCGATCTCCCCCATGTGAATTTCGCAGTCGATGCCGAGCAGGGCACAAGCCGTGGCCAGTGCGACGCCGTGCTGGCCGGCGCCGGTTTCGGCGAGGACCTTGGTTTTTCCCATATGTCTGGCCAGCAGCGCTTCACCGAGACAGTGGTTGATCTTGTGGGCGCCCGTGTGATTCAAGTCTTCACGTTTCAGGAAGATACGGGCGCCTCCCAGTTTGTCACTCAGGCGCCTGGCATGGTAAATCGGGCTCGGCCGGCCGACATAATCAGTATAGAGTTCGTTCAATTCCTTTTGAAACTCTTCTGTCTGACTGACCTTTTCATAAGCATCATTGATGTCATCCATGATGGTTTTCAACTCAGGCGGGATGATCTGCCCGCCGTATTCACCGAAATATCCGTTGTTGTTAGGCATTTCAAGGAATTGTCTTGCCATGTTTATTGTCCTCCAGTGTCGATAGAGTGAACGTCTTTGTAT
This sequence comes from Desulfuromonadales bacterium, assembly GCA_030630015.1. Classification (GTDB taxonomy): domain Bacteria; phylum Desulfobacterota; class Desulfuromonadia; order Desulfuromonadales; family BM103; genus JAQYVZ01. The sequence goes on from DAOVNV010000145.1 coordinate 3,063, forward strand.
TAGTTCGTTTCAGGCGTCTGTCAAGGCTGACAGGCTGATAGAGTGTCGTAGCGGTTCATCCTAACAGTGGCTTTAAAAAAGGTTGCTGATAGAAGGCCAGGATCAGGATGTAGAGAGCAGGAATAATTGTTGACGAGATGCTCGCCCCCGAGGCTTGCGCATTGGCCTTTTTCGCACTGGCGATTTCTCCGAAAGTATTCCAGAAAAGATGCAGCAGGCAAATCAGGGGGATGATGGTGAAATGCAGGATAATGTAAAGGTTCCCGCTGTTCAGACTGCCCTGGTTGCCGATGCCGGGCAGAAACGGCAATGCTTCTGTCACGATAATCAGAAGCAGTATGATGATTGCTGCCGGCCAACCCAGAAATTTTCTTTTGGAAGATTTTTTTTTCATAAAAACTCCGTACCAAAGGGGCTTAACGTGTCACCGTCCAGGCACAGGCCACGAGAACCGATACTCCCAGAAAAACCGGTGTATAGCCCAGTGTCAGGATAAGGCTTCCGGCGACGAGCGGGAATAGTGCCGTGGTCAGACTGGTTGCACCAACGATGCCCTGGTAAAGAGCTCGGTTAGTGTCAGTGGTGATTTCAATCAAACGTCCGCTAAAGGCAATTTTCCTTGCTGAAAGGCTCATGCCCATCAGGAAAAAGACTACCAGGAACAAGGGCAAGGGTGTCCCGGCCAGGACAAGCGTCAGAATTGGCAATAAAGCTCCGCAGATTATACACGCACGGATGACTCCGCGAAACCCGAACCTATCCACCAGTTTCGCCCATAGGATATTCGATAGAACCATGCCGACAATCTGGACCAGCAGGTATGTGCCGACCTGCTCTCCGGTAAGCCCGTAATGGTGACTCGCATAGGCGACATAGAATGGCATGAGCGTCAGCCCGAAGCCGCTGAGGTTGACCAGCAGGATGTAGCGCCGCAGTTGAAGGTCTTCACGCAGATGCCGGGGGATGGCGCGAAACACCGAGCTGAAGGAAAGGCTGTCGTCTGACGGTTCGACTTCCGGTTCGCTGACGGCCCAGAAACCGAATGATGCCACCAGCAGCAACATGGCCGCCATCCCGAACATCCAGACATAGTTGCCGGGATAGTCAACCCGCGCCAGGACCCAGCGCGAGGCGGGGGCAGAGGCCAGAATGGCCAAGCTGGTGATAACCTGCCGGTTGACAAAAAAACTGTTTCGCTGTTCGGTCAACAGTGATTTGCCAAGGATATCGGTGTAGGAAACGCTTGCGAAGGTTCCGGCTGAGGCAAACACGAACATGAGCAGGAATACGATGGTGATGGTCATGTTCCCGGGCAAGGTTTCAGCCCAGGCAAGTGCTCCGGCAACGGCAGCCAGGGCGATGACGCGCAGCTTGATGCCCAACAGCAAAAAACTTTTTTTGCGGGGTTTGAGGTGCAGGTAGCTGGCGAAAAGCAGCTGCCCCAATATGGGGGTGCCGACCATGATCGCGGTCAGCAGGCCGATCAGCACTGTCCCGCCGCCGGCCTTGACAACCAGTGACGGCAGAACGGTGTTGATGTCGGTAAAGGCCGTTGCCAGGGCAAGGAAGGCCGCATGCCACAGGAAGGCGCAATAATTTCGTTTATGAAACGACATCATTTGTCCGGGGTGTCAAAGGTCCGATCCGAGCACGCGTATGCCCAGTGCCAGCATGGCAAAGCCGAAAGCACGATCAATCCAGTGGCCGACTTTGATAATCCGCTTGCGGATTGCGTCATGCGTGAAAAATATGGCGACGGTCGTGAACCAGAACATTTGCAGCAGCATGATCCAGGCGCCATATATGGCCAGGGTCGGTAGGGGGAGGTCGGGCGACAAGACGACTGTAAACAGCGACAGGAAATAGATCGGTGCCTTGGGATTGAGCGCGTTGCACAAAAAGCCCGTGGTGATCTGGCGAAGAGACGACGATGCTACAACGTTGCCGCGAGTGCCGAACGGGAGAGACTCCTGCGGCCTGGAGCGCAGACCCTTGACGCCCAGGAAGATAAGAAAGCCCCCACCGGCCAACTTGATGACGGTCATCCACTCGGACGAATGGGCAATAACTGCGGCCAATCCGGCCGCGGAATAGATGATGTGAATGGACAGGCCGATTGAAATCCCGAGACTTGCAAGAATCCCCGCTTTGCGTCCGTGCAGGAGCGACTGACGTGTGACCAGCGCAAAATCCGGACCCGGTGAGGCGGCCGCCAACAGGTGAACCAGCGTCAATATGGTGAATCCTTGCCAGAAATCCATTTGTTTTTTGAACCAGGCTGAGTCGATATGGGTAAACTTACTCGGGGTCCGCGATCACCACACGGTTGCGTCCTTCGCGTTTGGCAGCGTAGAGGGCGTCGTCGGAGAGCCGGACCAGATCGTCGGTTCCCTGGATGTCCTTGCGCGGTCCTGTGGCAACGCCGAGACTGATGGTGATGGTGAGGTTTTTGAGGCACCCCTCGAACTTAAGGGCCGCCACTCTTTTGCGGATACGTTCTGCAGCGAAGGTGGCCTGGGACAGGTCAGTGCCGGGAAGCAGCAGGGCAAATTCTTCTCCGCCGAAGCGGGCAGCCAGGTCGTATTCCCTTAACTCGTCGACAATTGCTTCGGCAACGGCCTTGAGGACGACATCACCCTGTTGGTGACCACAAGTGTCGTTGACCCGCTTGAAATGGTCGAGGTCCGCCATGATCATTGACAGGGAGTGGTTGTTCCGAATGCTCCGCTGACACTCCTTTTCCAGGGTTTGCATCAGACAGCGGCGGTTGGCGAGCTGGGTGAGCGGGTCTGTATTGGATAACTCTTCGAGTCTTTTATTCTGTTCTTTAAGGTCGTCCTGAAGCTGCTTGATCTTGAGCTGTACTTTGACCCGGGCAATCAGTTCGCCTGGATCGAAAGGTTTTGTTACGTAGTCACTGGCGCCACGCTCCAATGCCTTGATTTTTTGTTTTTGACTTTCCCGCCCAGTCAGCAGAATAACCGGGATATGTTTAATTTCCTTGTGGGCATTGTGCATGTCGAGAAATTTAAGGCCATCCATGCCGGGCATTTCCAGGTCGCAGAGGATCACGTCGACCGGATTGTCGAGCAGCATTTTAAAGCCATCAATGCCATTCACAGCCTCAAGGAACGTGCCGAAGATGCCGGTTCCTTTGAGGATCTCCACAACCTGCTGCCGCAGGGTGGTGGAGTCGTCGATAATAAGCAGAGTGGGTTGCATAAGGTTTCTCCCGTCGGAACTTTTTAATATTTTTTGGGAATTTTGTAAAGCGCCAACTGGAGAGATGGGTTTTGAGGTATAATTTGAGCAGGATCCGTCTTTAGATATTTATGTTAAGGAGGTTGTCATGTCTCTCGTTAAAACCTGGTATACACCGGAAGCGGC
>DAOVNV010000138.1 GCA_030630015.1 Desulfuromonadales bacterium
CGCTGACCCCGTCGACTGCGCGCACAGTCTGGCCTCGCCCGGTGTATTTATTGGTAACGTTGGTTGCTTTAATCACTGACCGCGCGCCTCCGTTCCATGTAGAAAACCACCTGCGACATGATCGAGGTGACGATCAGGTACATGGCCGCAATCGTCAGCCAGATTTCGAATGTGGCGAATGTACTGGTAATGATCTCACGGCCCGATTTGGTCAGGTCGGTGATGGCGATAACCGAAACCAGGGAGGAATCCTTGATCAGGCTGATGAACTGTCCCGCCAGTGGGGGGAGGATGCGCTTGAAGGCTTGCGGCAGGATGATATACACCATCGCCTGTATCAGGTTCATCCCCAGGGACCGGGCGGCCTCCATCTGTCCCTTGGAAATCGACTGGATGCCGGCGCGAACGATCTCGGCAACGTAGGCTCCGGCGAAAATAGCCAAGGCACCCATACCGGCGACATTACGGCTGAGGTCGAAAACCGTCCCGATAAAGAAATAGGCAATGAAGATCTGGACCAGCAGGGGAGTACCGCGAATGAATTCGACATAGATGGCCGCCAGCCCGCGCAGCGTGAAATTGCTCGAAATACGAGCCAGGCCCGTCAAGAGCCCGAGAATCATGGCAAAGACGCTGGCCCCGGCGGAGAGCCACAAAGTGGTCCAAAGACCGGTCATCAGCGGGCCAAGACGCCACTGCCGTGTAAAACCGACGGTATCGTCTTCAAACAGTTCTTCACCTTCGCTGACCCGCAGGGTGTCCGAGGCAACTTTGACCTGGACAACCTCCCCGGATTCAGAGGTCAGGGTCACGGTGGTACTCTTTCCCGCATCGGCGATGCTGGTCACCTGACCGTCAAAAGGGATCTGTTGCAGATCTTCATCCTGGTAGAAGAAATACTGCGGCACCCGATTCCAGCGCCAAGTGTAGTCGATGCGATTAACGGCCCCCCAGATGCCAGCGGCCATCCCGATAAGGATGACCGCCAGCAAGAGTTTCCAGGGCCACAGTTGTTGTGTGACAGTCAATATTCAAATCCTCTCAGATATTACTGCAGAGCCTTCATCCAGGCATCATCCTCGAACCACTTCGAGTAGATCTTGGCGTAGGTGCCGTCGTTCTTGGCCTGGTTGAGGAAATTGTTCAGCCAGTTGACAAAGTCGTAGTCGCCTTTGCGGACAGCCCAGGCCAAAGGCTCATAGGTGAAGGATTTATCCAGGTGGACCACTTTGCCCTGACCGCGCTGGACAAACGCAGCAGCGTTGTAGGGCATGTCGTAGATAAAAGCATCGATCTTGCCGTTGACCAGTTCGAGCACGCCTTCCTGCTCGGTCTCGTAGGAGATGTACTTGGCCTTGGGGATCTTGCGCTTGGTCGCCTGCTCGCCAGTGGTGCCGAGTTTTGACGCAACGGTGTACTTGGCGTTGTTCAGATCCTTGTAGGAGTTGACCGTGCCGGCCAGGTCTTTCTTCAGCAAAATGGTCTGACCGATAATAATATAAGGCGATGCGAAATTGATCTGCATGTTGCGCTGCTGGGTCAGGGTCATACCGGACATGAGGATGTCAAATTTTTTGGTCATCAGTGCAGGGATAATACCGTCCCAGGCGGTGGAGACCAATTCAAGTTTAACGTCCATGGCCTTGGCCATGCGCTTAGCCATATCGACATCAAAGCCGATGATCTCACCCCTCTTGTTGGTCAACTCAAAGGGCATATAGCCTGGCTCCATACCGACCCGCAGGGTTCCGCGCTTCTCAATTTCTTCGAGAGTACCGGCAAAAGCGGGAACTGCCAGGCTAACCAGCAAGACCGCCAATACGGACATTACAGCAACAAAACGCTTCATGTGTTCTCCTTCATTGTAGGTTGAATCGTGCTCATCAGAAATAGACTGAACGGTATGAGCAGGCCGTTCAGTAAGACTTCCCTTCATCCAACAGCTCCACTATCACCATGGGCGTGCCGCATTCGGGACAGTTCGGGACATCCTGATCGGGGATATAGATGATTTTGGTGAATTTGCAGCGTGGGCACTTGACTTGTACAGGCTCTTTTTTGCCACGTTCCATGAAAGACGCCTTCACCGGGCAAACATCCCGATATGTAAAGATTCTGTTTGACAAACCAAGCTCGCTTATACCATAAGAAAGAGCCGTTCGACAAGTTGGTAAAAAATAACATAATCCTCATCATTCTAAGTGGTTCAACCTGATTTGACCAAGAACGATAAGAAAGCATGAAACGGCAACCAAGCCGGCCCATGGCCGAATTTTTACTGGTAACAGTAACCCTCTTCTGGGGGGGAACCTTTCCCCTGGTCAAGGAAGCAATCGCCGACCTGCCGGTCATGGCGTTTCTATGGGTGCGTTTTTTGCTGGCCGCGCTCCTTTTGCTGCTCTTTGCCGGCCGCGGCATCCTCACTCTGGGCTGGAAGGGAGTGGGCCGGGGCATACTACTCGGCACCCTCCTGTTTCTCGGCTACCTCTTCCAGACCTGGGGTCTGGCACAGACCACCTCGACCAACACCGGCTTCCTGACCGGCCTCAACGTGGTCTGGGTACCTTTACTGGCGGGGCCGCTATTGCACAAATCACCCGCATTCGGTGCTAAAATCGGCGTCAGCCTGGCGCTGGTCGGGCTGTTCATGCTGACCTGGCAGCCTTCCTGGTCGGTGAACCCCGGCGATGCCATGGTCCTGGTCTGCTCTCTGTTCGTGGCTTTGCATATCCTCGGCCTCGACGCCTTGACCGAAGGCTTCGACGGTCGTGCCCTGACCTTCGTCCAGGTTGCAACCATGGCAATCTGGAGCCTGCTGGGCAGCCTGGCTTACGAACCGGTCACCTGGCCGCGTTCCTGGCCATCTGAACTGGTCATCGCTCTGGTGATCACCGCCATATTTGCAACCGTTTACGCCTTCTGGGTCATGACCTCCTTCCAGCGCCTGACGACCCCGACCCGGGCGGCACTGATCTATACCCTCGAACCGGTTTTTGCCGCCTTCTTCTCGATCCTGCTGCTCAGCGAGCAGCTGCCTCCCCTGGCCTGGTTCGGCGGTGGCATGATCATCTTCGGCATGGTCATCGCCGAACTCCTTCCGGCCCCGCAACCCGCTGCTTCCCAGGCAGAACCGGCTGTGGTCCTTCCACCTGAGCAATAAGCCGGGAAAAGAATCCCGAGGTTTACAGCTTTTTCGCACCTCGCGCCACTCGCCTCCCGCCTCATCCCAAACACCCGATTGCATGCCCGCACGCGGCTTGATATACTTGGCGAGGTCTTTATCGTTGCATGGATACCTTCGACCCGACAGGACACCATGAGCCTCGAAAGCAACATCAGCCCGAAGTGGCTGGATGAACAGTATCGTCTCTGGAAAGAGAATCCTGAACAACTCGACGATGAGTGGCGAGCCTTTTTCAAGGGGTTCGATCTCGCCCAGGAAACCGAATTCAGCGACCAGAATCTTGCTGCCAGCAACTCCGCCGTCGATTCCCTGATTTATCGCTATCGCGACCTCGGGCACCTGATGGCATGCACCGATCCGCTGTCGCCCTGCCCACAGGAGCACCCCCTGCTGTCGCTGGGTGCCTTCGGTCTTGGCGACGATGATCTCGATCGCACCTTTTTCCCACTGCGGTTCCCACAGCAAAGCGCCACCCTGAAAGAAATCATCGATCTGTTGCGCGACACCTACTGCCGCAGCATCGGTGTCGAATTCATGCACATCCAGAGCCCCGGGGAACGCCAATGGCTGAAGGATCGCATGGAGGCGACCCGCAACTGGCCCTCCCTGACTCGTGATGAGAAGCTCTCGACCCTCGCCAAACTCCAGGAAGGGACCCAGTTCGAAGCCTTTCTGCACAAAAAGTTTCTCGGCCAGAAGCGCTTTTCGCTGGAAGGCGGCGAAGTTCTGATCCCCCTGCTCGACACACTGGTCGAAAAAGCCGCAGCCCTGGGTGTCAGTGATCTGGTCATGGGCATGTCTCATCGCGGCCGCTTGAACGTACTGGCCAATATCTTTGCCAAACCGCTGGAAAACATTTTCGCCGAATTCAAGGACAACTTGGAACTGGCATTCGTCGGTGAAGGCGATGTGAAATATCACAAGGGGTATTCCGTCGATCGCGACACTGCAGACGGGCATAAAATCCATCTGAGCCTGGCGGCCAACCCCAGCCACCTGGAAGCGATCGATCCGGTGGTCATCGGCAAATGCCGGGCTCGACACAGCACCTACGGCCCCGGCGGGAAAAAGCGGGTTCTGCCAGTCCTGATCCACGGTGACGCTGCATTTGCCGGTCAGGGCATCGTCCCTGAAGTACTCAACCTGTCGCAACTGGATGGCTACCAATCCGGCGGCACCATCCATATCGTCGTCAACAATCAGATCGGCTTTACCACTGATCCCGCCCACGCCCGTTCAACCCTCTATGCCACCGACGTCGCAAAAATGCTGATGGTGCCGATTTTCCATGTCAACGGCGAAGATCCCGAAGCTGTGATCTACGCGACTCAACTGGCTCTGGAGTATCGGCAAAAATTTGGCAAGGATGTGGTAGTAGAAGTGATCTGCTATCGTCGCCACGGGCATAATGAAGGCGACGAGCCCTTCTTCACCCAACCCCTGATGTACGAAAAAATCCGGCAGCGCCCGCCGGCCCACGAAGTCTATACGACCAAACTGCTTGCAGAAGGCATTGACCAAAACACCATCGAACAGCAACTAGACAAAATCAGGCAGCGCCTTGAGGCTGCCCTGGAGGCCCCCCCGAAAGGCCAGGAGGATATTGGTTTCCGGGCCAAATGGCAGAGCATTCAGCGCGAGTACTCTCCGGCTGAACCCGACACCCGGGTCCATTCGGAAAAACTCGTCAAACTGGCTGCAAAACTGGCGGTGATCCCACAGAGTTTTGCGGCGCACCCCAAGATTGCCAGGCAGCTGCAAAAACGGCAGGACGCTGTCGAGCAGGGTCAAGGGATCGACTGGGCGACAGCCGAATCGCTCGCCTTCGCCACCCTGCTGACCGACGGCCGCCCGGTGCGCCTGTCCGGACAGGATTCCCGACGCGGTACCTTCAACCATCGCCACTCAACCCTGGTCGATCAGAACAACGGCCGGCTGTACGTCCCGCTGGCTTTTCTCGAACCTGGTCAGGCGTTCATGCAGGTTTATGACAGCATGCTGTCTGAAGCAGCCGTGCTCGGTTTCGAATACGGTTATTCCCTCGAAGAACCTGCCGGATTGACCATCTGGGAAGCCCAGTTCGGCGACTTCGCCAATGGCGCCCAGGTCATCATTGATCAGTTCATTGCCAGCAGCGGCACCAAGTGGGACCGTTCGAGCGGACTGACCATGTACCTGCCGCATGGCTACGAGGGGCAGGGACCGGAGCACTCCAGTGCACGCATCGAGCGCTACCTGTCACTCTGTGCCGACAACAACATGCACGTGGTCAATCCGAGCACGCCAGCCCAGCTGTTCCATTTACTGCGTCGCCAGGTCCTGCTGCCCTACAGAAGGCCACTGGTGGTTTTCACACCTAAGAGTCTGCTGCGCCATCCGCAGTGCGTCAGCAATCTTGATGAGCTTTGCAACGGCGGCTTCCAGGCGATTCTGCCCTGTCAGACGCCGCCGGAACAGGTCACAAGCCTGCTGCTCTGCTCGGGAAAAGTGGCCTATGACCTTGCCGCAAAGATTGCCGCCGAACAGCGCAACGATATCGGCCTGTTGCGCGTCGAGCAGCTTTACCCTTTCAAGCAGGACCATCTCAAACAACTGCTGGACAGGTACCCGCGGGTTGAGCGATACGCCTGGGTTCAGGAAGAGCCGGAGAACATGGGGGCCTGGGGATTCCTGCGCCACCAACTGACCAGCCTGTGCGGCAAAGAGCCCGCTTATATTGGACGTCCAGCCTCGGCTGCCACGGCCGTCGGCTCACACCGCCGCCACAAGCAGATGCAGGAAGAGCTGGTGAACGCGGCCTTGGGAGTCTGACGGACTTGACGCATCCTCCGCTATGATAGGCTCCGGACACACGGACCGTAGCGAAAAATCGGCTTTCATAATAGGTTCTTGTTGAGTCTGACAGGCTCCCAGACTTGAAAAAGGGCAGTTAAATGGATATAAAAATTCCGGAAGTTGGTGAATCGATTCACGAAGCCCTGGTCGCCAACTGGCTGAAAGCTGATGGAGACCCGGTCCAGCGTGACGAGGTCATCTGCGAACTGGAAACCGACAAGATCAACGTCGAAATCACCGCCGAGGCCTCCGGTATTCTGCATATCAAGGTCCCGGTTGGCGAGACCCTGCCGATCGGTACGCTGATCGCCACCCTCGAAGAAGGCGAAGTGCCCGCCGCGCCTCCGACGGAGGCTGTGGCTCCCGCAGCTCCGGCAATGATAAAGGAAGCAGGGCGGACCCCGACTGACAAGTTGCCGGTCAATCCCGCCGCCGAGCGCCTGGCCAGGGAAAAGGGCGTCGATCTGAAGAGTGTTGCAGGTCAGGGCCGCAACGGCCGCATCCAGGTCGAGGATGTGATGGCCACCGAGACGCAAACACCCGTCGAGAAACAGCAGGTGCTGCCAAAGACCGCCGTCACCCCACCTCCGCAGGACGATGGCCGCCCGGTGACCCGCCAGGAAATGACGCCGATCCGCCAGAAGATCGCCCAGCGTCTGCTCAGGGCCAGGCAACAAACCGCCATGCTGACCACCTTTA
>DAOVNV010000092.1 GCA_030630015.1 Desulfuromonadales bacterium
TGCAAAGCCTCACGACTGGCCGCCTCGAAATCCTTCTCGACGACACGACCATCCGAAGTCCCAATTTTACAGCGATAGAGATGCATTAGCCCCATTTTTTACCATATTCTACTCAAAAAATGAATGAGAAAGCCTAGGGGGCTGTCGGACTATCCGGACCGCAGCGAAAATTTGGAGGTTTGTGACCAGATTTGAGCTCGTTTGAAGGCGCATAGCCGTAGCTATGGGCCGAAAGGGAGCTGAAATATGGGCCAAACAGCCGGATTTGCAGCCGGTTCATGGATAGCCCGACAGCCCCCTAGGAGGTGGGTCTAAATTGTCAATTGCAGGCTCCCTCGCCAGATCGGAAATCAAAAAAACAATGCATCATTAAAAAAAGGCGATCCCGTAACAAGGGATCGCCTCTGAAAAGAATGGCGGGGCTGACGGGACTCGAACCCGCGACCTCCGGCGTGACAGGCCGGCGTTGTAACCGACTCTACTACAGCCCCACTCCAGACAGAAAATAGGAAACGAACATGAGGCGGGAACAGCACTACCTCATTCCTCCGTTTCCTATTCCCAGTATGCACTCTGATGGCCGTCCACGACGACAGCCATGTTTATGCCGATATTTTAATTAACAGCATCCTTCAGGGCCTTGCCGGCCTTGAACTTGGGCACCTTGGCAGCCGGGATGTTAATCTTGGCACCGGTCTGGGGGTTCTGCCCCTGGCGTGCAGCACGCTGGCCAACGCTGAATGTACCAAAACCAACCAAAGAGACTTTTTCGTCTGCCTTGAGGGCATCTGTCACGGCATCAGTTACCGCCTTGAGAGCCTTCTCGGCATCAGCTTTACTCAGTCCCGACTTTTCCGCAATCGCATTGACAAGATCGGCTTTTGTCACAACATACCTCCACGCACAATTAGATGTTAAGCCCTGCTGAAAACGGCTTTATTTATATCAGAGGGCTGGAAAAAGAGTCAAGAGAATATTTACGAACAAACGCTAATGATGCACCGTATCTTGGGCGTTTAGAGGATATTTCCGCCCACCATCCTCTACCTCTGCCGAGAAGCAGTCCGGAACAGCCTCCGCAAGGACTTCGTCCATATGCGTCACCGGCAAAACCGTCATATGCGCCAGGATCGTCTGAGGAACTTCCTCAAGATTTTTTTCATTTTCAGCCGGTATCAAAACCCTGGTAATCCCGGCCCGCTTCGCCGCCAGCAGTTTCTCCTTGAGTCCGCCGATGGCAAGCACGCGGCCACGCAGGGTGATCTCGCCGGTCATGGCCAGATCCTGGTCTACGCTGTTGCCGGTCAAGGCTGATGTCAAGGCGACCGCCATGGTGATACCCGCAGAAGGACCATCCTTGGGAATAGCGCCTTCCGGAACATGGATATGAATGTCCACCTTGCTGTAGAAGTCCTCCTCCAGACCGAGTTCCTCCCAGCGGGAGCGCACATAGCTCAAAGCTGCCTGGGCCGATTCACGCATGACTTCGCCCAGCTTGCCGGTCACCGTCAATTTCCCCTGACCGGGAAGCACAGTTGCCTCGACAGTGAGGATTTCTCCTCCAACTTCCGTCCAGGCCAGACCGTTGGTCAGACCGACTCGGTGCTCATCCTCCTTGACACCGTAACTGTATCTGGGAACACCGAGGAACTTCTTGATCTGTGGCACGCCAACCTGGAAGCGACGTTTTTCCCCGGCAGACTTGACCACCTCCCGGGCAATCTTGCGGCAGATATTCGCAATCTCCCGCTCGAGGCTGCGCACGCCGGCTTCACGGGTATAGCGCTGAGTAATTTCACGTACGGCCGCCTCGGAGAATTTCACCTGTCCATCCTTGAGACCGTGCGTCTCAATCTGCTTGGGCAGGAGATACCGTTCAGCGATATGAATTTTTTCGTCCTCCGTATAACCCTCAAGACGAATCACTTCCATACGATCACGCAGTGGCCCGGGGATGGCAGACAGATTATTAGCGGTGGCAATAAACATTACCGATGACAGATCGTAGTCCACATCCAGAAAATGATCGCCGAAGGCATGATTCTGCTCCGGATCGAGGACTTCCAGCAAGGCCGAGGAAGGATCGCCTCGAAAATCGGTACTCATCTTATCGACTTCATCGAGCAGAAAGACCGGGTTTTTCACCGCAACCTTGCGCAACCCCTGGATCACCTTGCCGGGCATGGCCCCGATGTAGGTGCGGCGATGCCCCCTGATCTCGGCCTCGTCGCGCACACCTCCCAGGGAGACACGCAGGAACTTGCGGCCCATGGCCCGGGCAATGGAACGACCGAGCGAGGTTTTGCCAACCCCGGGAGGGCCAACCAGACAAAGGATCGGCCCCTTGATCTTTTTAACCAGGATCTGTACGGCAAGATACTCGAGAATCCGCTCTTTGACTTTATCCAACCCGTAATGGTCCGCCTCGAGGACCTCTTCAGCTTTTTCAAGGTCGATCTGGTCACGCGTTCCTTTTTTCCAGGGCAGCGTCACCAACCAGTCAACATAGTTGCGAACCACGGTCGCTTCGGCCGACATGGGCGACATCATCTTGAGCTTGCGCAGTTCGCCTTCCGCCTTGTCGGTGGCCTCTTTTGACATGCGGCTTTTCTGGATTTTTTCCTCCAGTTCCCGCAGTTCCTGTTTGAACTCGTCCTTCTCACCAAGCTCCTTCTGGATGGCACGCATCTGCTCGTTGAGATAATACTCCTTCTGGCTACGCTCCATCTGGTTTTTGACCCGGCCTCTGATCTTCTTTTCGATCTGCAGGATCTCGACCTCGCGCTCCATGAGATGCAACAACTCTTCAAGCCGCACAAGCGGGGCAACCTCTTCGAGCACCTTTTGTTTGTCAATAATCTGGACATTCAGGTGGGCTACGAGGGTGTCGGCGAATCGCCCAGGCTCTTCAATTCCGGCTACCGATGTGACCAGTTCCGGGGGGATTTTCTTACTCAGGCTGGCATAACTTTCGAACGCGTTGTTGACACTGCGTATCAAGGCTTCCTGTTCCGGCGAATCGACCTCCTGGTCAGGAAGAGTTTCGAGAGCCCCGAACAGGCAGTCTTCAGAAAAATCATAGCGGTGAGAACGCGCCCGGAGCTTGCCTTCCACCAGGACCTTGACCGTCCCGTCGGGCAGTTTAAGCATCTGGACCACCTGGCCCAGGGTGCCCACTTCGTAAAGATCTTCAACCTTGGGGTCGTCTGTCTTCGGATCCCGCTGGGTAACCAGGAAAATCTGCTTGTCATCCTCCATGGCCCGTTCCAGGGCCTGGATGGAGCGCGGCCGCCCCACGAACAAGGGAGTCACCATGTAAGGGAAGATCACGATATCCCGCAGAGGCAAAACCGGGTATCGCTCGGGATGCTCGCTTTCATCCACAAAATTTTCAAGGTAATCCGTCATAAATTTTCAAAACCTGTTTCAATCTCAAGCAGGGAAGACAACTTGTAACTATTCAGCAAATCCCACCTTTAGCACTCTAGCTGCGTTGCTGTGCTGCTCAAATGCTCACATACCTGGTGTATGCTGCGCTTCTGCGCTGCTCGCGCCTTGCCAGAGCACAAAAATCGGGCCTGCTGAACAGTTACGACAACTTCAACTTCAGGCGGATTCTGCGCAATCGTACAGAATGATCGGTTGAGCGTTCTGCAGGATGACTTCTTCACTGAACACAACCTCTTTCACCCGATCCTGAGACGGAATCTCGTACATCACGTCCAGCATTGCATTTTCAAGAATGGACCGCAGTCCACGGGCACCTGTCTTGCGCTTCATCGCCTCACCAGCAATTGCAGCAAGAGCACCGTCAGTAAATTTAAGGGTGACCCCCTCCATTTCGAACAGTTTCTGATACTGCTTGACCAAGGCGTTCTTCGGTTCACAAAGAATCCGTACCAAGGATTCTTCATCGAGTTCGTCGAGTGTCGCAACCACCGGCAGACGACCGATGAACTCGGGGATCAGCCCGAACTTGAGAAGATCGCCCGGCTCAACCTGAGCCAGGGTTTCTCCCACTTTACGCTCATCCTCGCTGACCAGTTCGGCGCCGAACCCCATTGATTTGTTGCCGATCCTCTGATTGATAATCGATTCCAGGCCGGAAAAGGCACCGCCGCAGATAAACAGGATGTTGCTGGTGTCAACCTTGAGAAATTCCTGCTGAGGATGCTTGCGTCCGCCCTTGGGGGGCACGCTCGCCGTGGTCCCTTCAATGATCTTCAGCAGAGCCTGCTGAACACCTTCACCGGACACATCCCGGGTAATCGACGGGGAATCTGACTTACGAGCAATCTTGTCGACCTCGTCGATGTAAATGATCCCCTTCTGGGCCTTCTCCAGATCATAGTCAGCGGACTGCAACAGGCTCAGGATGATATTTTCGACATCCTCACCCACATAACCGGCCTCGGTCAGATTGGTCGCATCGGCAATTGCAAAGGGGACATCCAGAACCCTGGCCAAAGTCTGAGCCAGCAGGGGTTTTCCGCTACCGGTTGGCCCGAGCAGCAGGATATTGCTCTTCTGGACTTCGACGTCGCCGGTCTTGTCTAAATTCTCTACTCGCTTGTAGTGATTGTAGACCGCAACGGACAAAACTTTCTTGGCGCGTTCCTGCCCAATTACGAAATCATCAAGAACATCCTTGACCTCAGCGGGCTTTGGCATGCTGCCGCCGCCAACCGACGCATCGTCAGCGGGGATTTCTTCCGCAACGATATCCTTGCACAGCTCAATACACTCGTCGCAGATATAAACGGCAGGGCCGGCAATCAGCTTTTTTACGTCCTCTTGCGCTTTGCCGCAAAAAGAGCAGGTCAACTGGCCATCCTGTCCACTACTGTTGGTCACGTTTTCACCTCTAACCAGTTTCCCACATGGAAACTTCATTGTATCTAGTTTAGAGATTCCGGATAAATACTAACGGAAAATCAGCTCTTTCTGGTCACTATGTCATCGATGATACCATACTCTTTTGCCGCTTCGCTACCCATGAAAAAGTCCCGCTCTGTGTCGGCGGCAATCTGCTCCAGGCTCTGCCCGGTATGAGTCGCCAGAAGCTGGTTGAGGGTATCACGCATACGCAGGATTTCCTGGGCATGGATGCTGATGTCGCTGGCCTGTCCCTGGAACCCGCCGAGGGGCTGGTGGATCATGACCCGGGCATTGGGAAGCGCATGGCGTTTGCCTTCAGCACCGGCCGCCAGCAGAACAGCACCCATGCTGGCTGCCTGCCCCACACAGATAGTGGAAACAGGAGCCTTGAGGTACTGGATGGTATCGTAAATGGCCATCCCGGCGGTGACCACGCCGCCCGGCGAATTAATATACAGGTGGATATCTTTATCCGGGTCTTCCGACTCCAGGAAAAGTAGTTGGGCAATCACCAGGTTGGCAAGCTGGTCATCGATCGCACCGCCGAGAAAAATGATGCGATCCTTGAGCAGACGGGAGTAAATATCATAGGCCCGTTCACCACGGCCCGTCTGTTCTACAACCATTGGTATCAGGCTCATGAAGCCTCCTCGCCGGTCTTGTCACCGGCCAGTTGTTCCGCAGGGACTTCCTCGACCTTGGCCTGCTCGATCAGGAAGCTGATCACCTTCTCTTCCTTGATCTGTGCCAACAGGCTGCTCTTGCTGTCATCACTGGCGTAATGTTTCTTGACGGCATCGAGTGGGGCGTTGGCCGTTTTTGCAATCGTTTCCAACTTGGCATCGATCTCCTGCTCTTCAACAGTGATCTCCTCCTGATCGCCAATCGCTTCCAGAATCAGACTGCCTTGCACCTGGCTTACCGCCGTATCGCGATACTGCTGCAGGAAAGTCTCCTGGGTCATGCCAAGCATCTCAGGCGACATCCCCTGGGATTGCATGCGGTTGACGATATTCTGATACATGTATTCAAGTTGTTTGGCGACCATTACGTCCGGGACCTCGATCGGATTGCGATCGATCAACTCCTGGACCAGGCGCTCGCGCATGTCGTTATCGATCCGGTTGGTCTCCTGATTGCGGTGGCCCTCTTCCAGTTCCTTCTTCAGAGCGTCAAGGCTGTCAAACCCGAACTCCTTGGCGAATTCATTGTTCGGCTTGGGGACAACCTTTTCCTTAATCTCCTTCAATTTCACCTTAAACTGGGCAGGCTTGCCGGCAAGATCCTTCTGCCCGTAGTCTTCGGGGAAGGTCACGGTAATTTCTTTCTCTTCCTCGCGCTTCATGCCGACCAACTGTTCCTCGAAACCGGGGATAAAGGTTCCGGCGCCGAGTTCCAGCGTGAAATCTTCGCCCTGACCGCCCTCGAAAGGCTCGCCATCAATCGAACCTGCGAAATCGATCTCGAGCGAGTCACCTTCGCGCGCCTTCTTGCGCTTGGACACCTCAAGTTGGGCACGCGACTGCAGCAGTTCCTCGAGCCGTCCATCGGCCAGCCCAGGATCCATACTGAAGGCTTCCTTTTGAAGCGACAGCCCGGTGTAGTCCTTCGCCTGAACCTCCGGCTTGATTTCAACCTCGGCCGCGTAGGTAAAGGCTTCGCCTTTGACAACCCCGCTGCTGTCGACGATGTTCGGTTCGCCCACAATGGCAACCTTGTGCTCGACGATAGCCTTGAAATAAGTATCGTTGATCAGTCGGGAAAAAACATCCTGCTCCATCTGGTCGCCATAGTACTTTTCCAGGACCGACTGCGGCACCTTGCCCTGCCGGAAACCCTTGACCTTGGCACTTTTGCCGATCTTACGAAAGGCCTTCTGGATCTCCTTGTCCACCTGATCTGCAGCGACTTCGAAAATCAGCTTCTTCTTAATGCTGCTAACTTCCTCAACCTTGACATTCATCCCGCTATCCTCACTTCCTTCTGTTGGACCGACGGCACCCTCCCATAGACGGGACAAGACCATCTGTCATCTCAATGAAATATCTCAACATCAATAATAAGTAACTGGTGCGAGAGGGGGGACTCGAACCCCCACGGTTGCCCGCTGGATCCTAAATCCAGTGCGTCTGCCAATTCCGCCACTCTCGCTAAAACAAATCATAGATCGATTCCAACGCAAAGACGCAAAGAAAAGCAAAGAAAGACGCAAAGAAAATCTTTTTGAGATTCGGAGTTTCCTTCTGTTTTTCTTTTGCGCCTTTCTTTTTCCCTTTGTGTCTTTGCGTTAAAACCAAAAACCGGTCATTATTCAATAAAAATAAAGGCCCAACTTTTCCCAGGGCACCCCGCCGAAAGGTACGGGTACTAAAGCGGAAAAAGACAGGCCCGGAGTTTCTGTGGGGTGAGTGACGGGGATTGAACCCGCGACATCTGGAGCCACAATCCAGTGCTCTACCAACTGAGCTACACCCACCACATTCAAAAGGAGCTTATACTAGCCAAGCTGAAAAAGTTTTGTCAACGGGAAACTTGCCCACTGACACACATATTTAAATGGCGCGCCAGGAAGGACTTGAACCCTCGACCCACGGCTTAGAAGGCCGTTGCTCTATCCAGCTGAGCTACTGGCGCAAAAATGGTCGGGGAGACAGGATTCGAACCTGCGACATCCAGTTCCCAAAACTGGCGCGCTACCAGGCTGCGCCACTCCCCGAAAGAGGGAATTTCTAGCATGGGCTATTAAATAATGCAAGTCGAATTTAAAGCAGTGGCGAGAGGCGTGAAACTTTAAGTTGACAACGACAAGACCTGCCCTCGGAGACTTCGAGCTGGGGACAGCCCCGTGAGAAACCGGGACAGTCCCCTTGCGACGTCGTTGCATTAAAGATTCGTTTGGCTTTTTCGCGCCCCTCGCCTCTCGCCACTGCTCAGTCTTCCAACCGGAACTTCACGGGGACCTTCACCTGGCTTTCTACCGGGAGGCCGGCCCGCCTCGCCGGAGAAAAACGCCAACGACGTACAGTCTTCAGAGCTGACTTGTCAAGCACTCCGTACCCGGAAGATTCTGCAACCCGCAAATCGGCCACCCGCCCTTCCTTCGAAACGGTCACCAGCAGCCAGACCAGCCCTTCCCAGTGGCGCTGCCTGGCCAGGTAAGGATATTTGGGTAAGGGATTGCTGCGGTAGCGGGGCTTGGCGTCGGTTTTCTCTGCAACAGGCGCTGCAACTGCGGATGATACCGTTTCAGTCTGCCGGATCGGGTCGGCCGATGCAGCAGCCACCACTCCGGAGGTTGTTGCAGCATCAGGGGAGGACTCCTGCTCCTGCGGAACCTTGCTGGCCTTGCAGGCAAGATCGACTGACGGGAAAATGACGGGCGCCAGGTTCGGCTGCGTGACAGCCTGCGAAATCTCAACTGGAACAGGTTCCGCCCGGGGAGGTTCCTCTTGCAAAACCGTCTTTTTTTCAAGCGCGCGCTGCTGACGGGGAGAGCTTTTGACCACAGGCTGGCGAGTGGGCTTGACAGGCACATTAACCGGCTGATCGGGCCTGGCTTCGGGAACAATATCCTTCTGCTCGGCAGCCGGTGCAGTCACCAGGGATACTTCCATGACATTCAGCACAGCACCGGGTTGGGCGGGGCTGCTGTACCATTCAAAAAAAGCAATGCCGGCATGCACTCCCAGCGAGAGGGACAGGCAGATCAGAAGCCGTGTCAGGGTTGTTGTTTTACTGAACATACTGAAATCACTTAACTATAGACTGACACTGCTCAATTCATCACAAACGAGCGTTAATTCGACAAAATAACTCCCGTAAAAATAAGGACCTATTTATATTTATATGGCTCGTCAGCAGAATCTGTGGTTGAAATCAGGTTCCGACAACTTGCCAAGTTCGTGATATAGCGCGATTTGTAGACATTTTACTGTTCTAAAACCGTAGGCTTTTCTCATAGTGAGTTTTGCCTTGAGGTTCAGGCCCTCTACCGCGCCGCTGGAAAGCCGGCCTTTGGCCTTGAACCA
>DAOVNV010000280.1 GCA_030630015.1 Desulfuromonadales bacterium
CCATCATCGGCGGTCACGACAAGTCAGGTACGCCGGAAAATCTGCAGTTGACCCTGCGGCCTGGCGAAGTGATCTGCATCGTCGGTCCGACCGGTTCCGGCAAGAGCCGCCTGCTGGCCGATATTGAATGGGTCGCCCAGGGGGATACGCCGACCGGCAGGAAAATCCTGATCAACGGCGAGGTGCCGGACAGCAAGTGGCGCTTTTCCACCGAGCATAAGCTGGTGGCCCAGCTGTCACAGAACATGAACTTCGTCATGGACCTGTCGGCGGAAGAGTTCGTACGTATGCACGCTGAGAGCCGCCTGGTCGACGAACCGGACAAGAAGGTTGAGATGATTCTCAAGCAGGCCAACGAACTGGCTGGAGAGACCTTTTTGCCGGACACGCCAGTGACCTCACTCAGCGGCGGCCAGTCACGGGCGTTGATGATTGCCGACATGGCCATCCTGAGCAAATCGCCGATCGTGCTGATCGACGAAATCGAGAATGCCGGTATCGACCGGAAAAAGGCTTTGGACCTGCTGGTGCGCGAAGAGAAGATCATTCTTATGGCGACCCACGACCCGATCCTGGCCCTGATGGGTGATCGCCGTCTGGTAATCAAGAACGGCGGCATTGCCCGGATCATCGAATCAAGCGAAGCCGAGCGGCAGAACCTGGTTGCCCTGGAAGAACTGGATAACAAGCTGCTTGCTTTGAGAAACCGTATCCGTCTGGGGGAGACCCTGGAAGTCGTCTAAGCGGCTAGCCTTTTGAGGAGAATAACAATGCATGATGGATGTGCCGGAAGTTTTGAAAGTGGCGCGCAGGTTGTCAATAAACTGCGTATGATGGGATTCAGCGGCTACGCGCTGCCAGTCTCGACTGAAATCAACTGTGAAGGCTGCCAGACGGTGTTCGTCATGGAAACCCTGGAAGCAAAATGTTCCAATTGCGGCATGGTCTACGGTGTGACACCTTGTCACGCGACGGACACTTCCAGCATCCAGGCTGCCGGCATTGACTACTGAGCACCTTTCGAAAAAATGAAACAAAGGGGCAGCAACCCTCTCGGGTGCTGCCCCTTTGTGGTTTCTCATGTCGAAACTGCCCGACTATTCTCGAACGAAGGTGGCAACATCCGATTCGTGGACCCGTGTCACCTGGAATTCATATTCCGATTCGATGACCGCGTAATGCCGTGCGGCATCATCCGCTACCTCCATAAAGACGTTCCGGGCCAGGGGATCGACCACCCGCTTCGCGGCGAGACGGAAGCTCTCTTCTATCGATTTTTCCTCGCGCATGGCAAGCTCCCGCGCTTTACGCGCGTGAACATTTTTGTCCAACGCCTTGCGCAGTTCCAGCAGCATCACCGATTCGGGGTGAGGCGGCTGGGTCAGGAATTCGCCCAGGCTGCCAAGGTCGCTCTGCCGGTAGTGTTTGAAAAATTTACCGATGTTCTCCTCGACTTCATCGCTGAGTCGTTTTAGAACCTTTTTCCCTGCAGGGTCTTCGGTAATCTCGGCGGCTTCACGGGAGAAGTCGCGAAGATCTTTCTTGGGCCGGATGGCCTGCTGGAGGGGTTGTTGCAAAGTGTACTCTTGGGGCATGGCATCCTCCTTTCTCGG
>DAOVNV010000152.1 GCA_030630015.1 Desulfuromonadales bacterium
GGCTTCGAGGTACTTGCCGACCGACTGATCGAACTTTTCCTCTGCAGCCAGGAGTTCGGCATCATCGAAAGCCTTACGGCCCTGGTACGAAGCACAACCGGCCGCAAGCAGTACAACCATCAGTAAAACCATCCCCTCGACCAATCGGGCTCTACTTATTCGTGCCATCGGCATCTCCATTGAATACATTGTTGCTGTCCCCCGGCCTCTTTTGGTGACCATCCGTTTTTTGTATGTCAGAATAAACTGGATCTTTGTCTTCGCCGGCGGCAGCGGGTTCAGACAGCTGAGCTTCCTCCCGAGTCGGGCTGGAACTTATCCTGACCGCTGCCGGGGTGCTGACTGCGGGGGCAAGCTGCATGTTTTCGATCAGGGGGATCACGACCTGATCAGCCAGACCGGACCTGACCACAACCAGCTGGTTCTCCGCAATATCCTCGACCCGAAACTCCAACTCCCTTCCAAAAGACTCATTTTTTTTGACAACATATAAATCCCCGCCACTGGAAAGAAAAACCGTTTTTTCTCCACTTCGGTCGACAAACCCGAGGAAGGTGAAGCGCGACAGTTCCTTGTGGACAAGCTGCAACGGGATCGGCTGCAAAGAAGACTCAGCGACAACAGCCCGGGGCGTTGACTTCACCGGTTTGAGTATCGATCTTACGGGGATCTTACGCTTCGACGACCTGAAGTTGAAAATATCACGTCGCGCGCCCGGAAATGGTTTTGGTTCGGCGGTCAGCAGATCAACCCTCAACCTGGGCATTGTATTGGACAGAACCGCCTCCTCGGTAAACCGGGGCGATGCAACGCTTTTGCGGGGGGCGGCTTTCTGCAAGTGCGGAGTCATCCAGAAAGCATAGGCAATCGAGACAACCAGCAGACCCAGCAGGGCCAGGAGAACAAGTGGCTTGCCTCTCATGCTTCCCGCTCCTCGCTGCTAAAGTAGGTCTCCAGGTTCAGCCTGAGGCGGACACCGGGCTGGCGACTGCCGGCCTCATGGTGCAACAGGATGTCCCGGATGGCCATCACCCGGGGAGACTGTTCCAGAGTGTGAATGAATTTTTTGATCTGCCCGTAATCCCCCCCAACGGTAAACGAAATCGTATAACGGAGCAGTTCCATCTCCTTGAGTTGTTCCGGATTGTAGGCAATCTGTGTCAAATGAAGTCCTGACATGGACGCCAGGGTCATCAGTTCGTCAACCAGACTGGTAAATTCCCGATGTTCCGGAAGGGCTCGGTAAAAGGCTTCAAGGTCCTGCCCGGCACGCAGGAAAATCTGTTCGGGAGATTCGGAGGCAGAGCTCTGCTGCTTCACAAGCCTGCGAACTTCAGTCTGTTTCTGAATAAAAAGAGCCTCGTGCTCATCGACTTTCGGCACCACAAACTGCTGCATGACTGCATAAATGACCGCATTCAGGGCCAACAGCAGAACAAGGGCCAAGAGCGCGGTCCGGCGGGTCCGCCAGAGTTCATTAACCAGGTCGAAGCGCATTAGAAAGCCTCCCGGATAGTCAAAGAGAAGCTCACAATGCTTTTGGACCGTCCGGCCGCTGCCTGCATTTCACCCTCTGTCTGCCCCTGCAGGTAAACATGAAACAGATCAGGTGATTCGAGCAAGGCGTCCAGAAATGCGGTCATGTCAGCAACATCCCGCCCGATAGCGGAAATCTGCAAGGACCGGTTCTTGAAATCGGGGTGAATGCTGCGGATGCTCACCTCATCGGGAAGCAGTTCCTCCAACCGCCCGAGCAAACCAGTCCAACGGAACTGATCCGCCTCAACAATGCCGTTGAGAAGCCCAATCCGCTTCGAAACCGCTAGGTACTCCTCCGGCGTATATGACGCGATCCCGGTTTCTCCGCCGCCTGAAAACCGGCGATCCAATTCGGACAGGTACTGTTCGAAGGCTTGATACTGACGATAGTTCTGGTAAGCATAGGTCAGGTTCGAAACCAGCAGAAAAAGCAGAAAGCCACCGATGATCAACAGCCACAGGCTCACAGAACGCCGGTCCAGATAAGGCTTGCTGGCAAAGTTTAGCTGAAACTGCATGATTCCCTCACATCATACTTTCGGCGGCCGCGAGTGATGCCGCCAAGGATCCGGACAGCTGAACCTGATCGGTCTTCACTCTCCCTGAGAACCGGCTGAAATGTGGATCAAGAGGCGTCGTTTCCCTATCGAAAAGGGCCGGCAGAATTTCTGCCGTTGCCGTCTGCATACCGGAATCCTGGTGTGTATAAACACTGCACCTCTTCATACCCGGGAAAAGTTGGCAGGCCTCTGCCAGGGCGCGGCTCAACTCGTAAAAAGCAACTTCCGGCTCGAACCGGACTGACCTGACCCGCTGATAAGCCAGAGTTTTTCCAAGGAAGTACTGGAGAGAAAGGCTATTCTCCTCCAGGCCAACCAAGATAAACTCGTCCCCCAAATCGACCCGTTTTTCATAATAGTTGCTGAGATGCAAGGAATGGAAGCCGATCCGCACGGCATGCAGGCCAGCCTCATTGACCAAGCTTTCGTACTGATCGAGAACCGGTTTGGCCACAGCTGCTGCAATGCATCTGATACGGCCCCCTTCGCGCTTTTCGAGAATCTGGTAATCGATCCGGACCTCACCCGGCGGGGCAGGCAAGCTGGCCTTGAGATGCCACTTGAGAATATCCGCCCCCTCCTGGTGAGACTTGAAAGGCGCTTCAACTTCGGTCACATAGATCCGGCCAATGCGGTCAGGCAGACTCAACGCAAGTCTCTGTTCACCCCCCGCCAATTTCTCGACTCCGCTGTGCAGGCCCTCGACGAACCGTCCTGAATCCAGGACGTTCGGGTGCTGGCTGGAAAACTCCAGAACTCCATCGAGACACTCATGGTGAATGCCGGACAGATGCGGCTCAGGCCGCCCTCTCTGCAAAGCGCTGATGATCAGTCCCGCCCCGGTCATGTCGATTCCTACATAAGTTCTTGACATCAGGTCCGCTTCACTTGTTCGACAAAGGTGGTCCGGTTGATTTCCGCAAGGGTGGTCACACCTGCCAAAGCCTTGCTGACGGCAGCTTCACGCAGGAAAACGGTCCCTGCGTCACGCGCCGCTTCCTTAAGGCGGCCTACCGGAACCTTGCTCGTGATCATCTCCCGCAAATCATCATTCAGGTCGAGCAGTTCCACAATAGCTGTCCTGCCATGATAACCCTGGCCGTTGCATTCCCGACAGCCTTCACCCTGGAAAAATGTGTAATCCTTGAACTTTCCATAATCAAGCCCTGCTTCTTCGAGAGTGGCACGGTCGTACTGAACCGGTATTTTACAGTTCGGGCAGATTTTCCTGACCAGTCTCTGGGCGACCACGCAATTAAGACAGGAGACGAAATTAAATGCGTCGATCCCCATATGCAGGAAACGACCAAGCACGTCGAAGACGTTGTTGGCATGTACAGTCGTGAACACGAGGTGTCCGGTCAGGGCCGACTGCACTGCGATCTGGGCTGTTTCCGGATCACGGATCTCGCCAACCATGATCTTGTCCGGGTCATGGCGCAGGATGGAACGCAGTCCTCTGGCGAAGGTCAAACCTTTCTTTTCATTGACCGGAATCTGCACAACACCCTTGAGCTGATATTCGACCGGGTCCTCGATGGTGATGATCTTTTCCTGCTCATTGTAAATCTCGGTCAGCGCAGCATAGAGGGTCGTGGTCTTGCCACTGCCGGTCGGTCCGGTCACCAGGACCATTCCGTAAGGTTCGCGGATCATCCGACGCAACCCGGTCAGTTCGCGTCCCTCAATACCGAGTACGTCCAGAGTCAGCCCCTGCAGATCCTGCGCGAGACTTTCCTTATCAAGGATGCGGATCACCGCGTCCTCGCCGTGAATGCTCGGCATGATCGAAACACGAAAATCGATTGACTTGCTCCCAATTCTCACCTTGAAGCGCCCATCCTGGGGAATACGTCGTTCGGAAATATCCAGGTCGCTCATGACCTTGATGCGTGAGATGATCGGCCCCTGAAAACGGCCATCAAGGGGTTCGGTGGCACGAAACAGAACCCCGTCGACCCGGTACTTGATCTGAACGCCGTCATGGCCGGATTCGATGTGGATATCGCTGGCCCGTTTACCCAAAGCATCGTAAAGGGTCGAATCGATCAGCCTGATAATCGGGCTGCTGTCATCGGTCAATTTCTCGATGGAAAGGACCTCTTCTCCCTTGTCGGTCTCCTTGACCAATTGCAGTTTGAAATCCTCGGAAACCTCCTGAAGGACCTGCTTGGCTCCCTGGCCACGCTCCAGGAGGGCTGTGATCTGACTTTTGCCGGCAACCTGCAATTCAAGTGTCTCATCGAGAAGCATTTCCAGGTCATCCAGACCTCGTACACGGGTTGGATCGGCAATAGCTATTTTCAGGGCCTGGCCAGTTCGCTCCAATGGGATGCATTCAAATCTCAAGAGTAGTTCGGAGGGTATGCTGGACAGTAAATCAGGATCAGGAATAAACCGGCTCAGGTCGACAAACGGCAAGCCGAACTGGCGGGCCAATCCCTGGGCGAGCAGATCTTCCCGGATCAGCCCCTCGGCAATGGCTGTCTCACCGAATAATTGGCCGCGAACAGCCTGCTGTTCGAGAACCAGCTTAACTTCGGCCGGTGCAAGTGCACCGATCTTAACCAGAATTTCGCCGATTTTTTGGCGCTCGAAAGTCATTGCAAACTCCGCCAGCTTATCCAACCGTACCAGCCAACTGGAAGATGGGTATATACATCGCGACCACAATGCCGCCGATCAGAAGCCCCATGGTCAACATCATCAAAGGCTCTATAACCGTCGTCAGACGGCTCAGCCTGCGTTCGACTTCACTTTCATAATACTCGGAAACGTCACTGAGCATTTCAATCAGCGATCCACCGGTTTCTCCCACACCGATCATGCGCAGGGCGATCACCGGGAAACTACCTGTCTGCTCCAGGGCTTCGGAAAGGCTGCTGCCCTCGCGAATACGGCGAATTGCCACAGACAGACACTGTTCGAGATGTCGATTATTCAGCGTGCCGCGCGACATCTGCAACGCCTGCACAATCGGTATTCCGCTGGCCAGCGTTGTCGCTAGGGTCCGGCAAAAGGTCGACAAGCCATATTCACTAAGCAAGGGGCCGAAAAAAGGCGCAAGCAGCTTTCCCCGGTCAAACAGGAAAGCACCTGCCTCGGTTTTCACGTAACTGCGCAACAGCAGTAGAATAACAACCAACAGTGGCAACCAAACCGGGAGTCCGGTGATCAGGCCATTGGCCAGGGCGGTCACTATGCGGGTCGACAGCGGCAACAGGATATCCGCGTCCGCATAAATCTGGGTAAAATTCGGTATCACATAAAACATTAAAAAAGCGAGTACGATTGAAACAGCGATCGCCAGCAGGATCGGATAAAAAGTCGCACTACGTACCTTGGCCTTGATCGCCTCGATCCTTTTCTGGTATTCGATGAAACGACCCAGGGTAACAGGCAGGTCGCCCGACTGCTCACCGGCACGGATCGAAGCAAGGTAGAGTTGTGGGAACATCCGCGGGAATCGCCCGAAAGCATCGGATAAGGCGCTCCCCCCCCTGACATCAGAACGAACCTCACGCAGGGTCTCCAGCAGTCGACCCGCCTCAGCACGCTCAATCAAAGTGTCCAAAACCTGCAGTATTGGCATCCCTGACCGAATCAGCACCAGCATTTCCTGGTTCATAGAAAGGAAACGACGACTGCTCAGCCGAGTTGGGGAAGCAGAATTCACCAACCATTGGAAGGGAGCTTTACGCACCTTAAAAATGAAGAAGCCTTGTTCTTCAAGGTTCTCCTGCAAAGCCTCACGACTGGCCGCCTCGAAATCCTTCTCGACGACACGACCATCCGAAGTCCCAATTTTACAGCGATAGAGATGCATTAGCCCCATTTTTTACCATATTCTACTCAAAAA
>DAOVNV010000133.1 GCA_030630015.1 Desulfuromonadales bacterium
CGTGGTCAGGCAAGAGATCCGGCCCCGGGCCGGGCAGACGACTCTGTGCTTCTTCAAACACAATGGCGCGGGCAATCGTCAGGCTACGCAGCAGGTCGGCTGGCAGGAATGTACCCCAGTGCTCAATGGCGTATGTGACCTGGGCTGTCAGGTCATCCGGAGCCGCTTGCATGGGAGCCCGGAGCAGGGTTCTGAGTGGTTGTCTCAAGAGAGGAGGTGCTTTTGTGTCTCCGGGCAGTTCGGACAGGCGATCAACAATCTGTTGGAAGACCTGTCTGCGTGCCGGATCCTTCTCCATGAACAGTGAATGGAGGGGTCTTAAAGCCGGGTTTTCTGACTGGGTGTCGAGCAGGCATAATTCAATGGCCAGTTTTTGGCGCGCTTCTCCGATCTGTTTGCCGCGTCCGTCGGCTCGCAAGGCCGCAGCTGGAATTCTGCGTATTAGGTAGTGTCGCTGGAATAAACGGAAGGCCTCGCCCAGCCCTTGACATCGATAACGGGTTCCTCCGAGCAGGAAAGTTTTCCAGCCGGGCTGAAAATCGTGATGCTCCAGGTAGCTGCGGCACATGCAGCGGAGGGCTGCATTCAACTGGGCGAACAGGAACAGGTGGGCGCCGCTTGTTTCCAGAGCGTGCCCGACTTTTCTGGCTGCCGCCAGGTCCAGAGGGGCATCGATGAAATGCTCCAAGTCTGCTTCTTCCAGAAGAAGACGGCTCTTTCGGTTGATCAGCAGGGCCGGATGGGTGCTCATGTCCAAGGCTGTTTGTGTCTTTTGCGTCATCAATGGGACGAAATCCTTCCCGAGTTACGGGTTGTCGGCGAGCTCGACATCTCTCAGATGGCGAGCTGAATCTTCCGGGGGCATGGTGTTGATGAACATGCCACTGCCCCATTCGAACCCGGCGATGCGGTTGAGGCGGGGAACCAGTTCGAGATGCCAGTGGAAATCGTAGGGGAGTGAAGTCCAGTAGTCCGGTTTCCCCGGGCGCGGATGCGCCGGTGGTGCTGTGTGCAGGATGAAGTTGTAAGGCGGATCACGCAGAAGACTGCGCAGTCGCTGCAGAGTGTCGCGTAGCGCCGTCGCAAAAAGGGTCAATTCAGCGTCTGATTGAAGAGCGAAATCATGACAGTGGTGAAGCGGGAACAGCCGCAGTTCATAGGGTGAGACTGGAGCGTAGGGCGTGACCACGAGGAAATGGCCGTCGTTGCGAACAACTCTGCGGCCATCGGCTATTTCCTGGGCTATGAGGTCGCAAACCAGGCAGCATTGGTTGTTTCTGAAGTAAGTTCGACTGGCATTCAATGCGGCTTTGATAACGGGTGGGGTGATTGGAACCGCTATCAACTGTGAGTGAGAGTGAGGTACAGGAGCTCCGGCCTCCACACCATGATTTTTAAAAACCTGGAGGTAGCGAAAACGGTCATCAAGCCGTAAATCCAGAAGTCGTGCCCGGTAGGCCTGCAAGACGCTGGTCAACTGCGCAATCTCCAGGTCGGCGAGAGAGACTTCATGGACCGGGGTTTCGATAATGACCTCATGGGCACCGATGCCCTGCATGGTCTGGTAGAGCCCTTCCGAGTGATTGTCGAGACTGCCTTCGATCCTGAGCAACGGGAATTTATTGGGGACAGCCCTGACCTGCCATCCCGGGCCGTTGGCTGCCGACTCGGAGGAGCGAATGGCGAAGACCTCAGGCGGCGTGCTGGATTCCCGGCCGGGGCAAAAAGGACAGGCGGTCATGATCACCTGCTGACGCTCGACGAAAAACTCGCGAGGCTGTCTCGTCCTGTGGTTGGTGGTAATCGCCCAGGTGCATTTCAGGGGATCCCATCGGAACTCCGACAATGTTTTCTATCCTTTGTTTTTCTCCGCCATCTCTTCAAGCCAGGCGGTAATTTTTGTCTGGTAGGTTTCCTTCAGTCGGTTGGCCGTGTCCTCATCTGGCGATTCACAATAGAGATGCGCCACGGGCCGGTACGGGTCCGGGAGTGTCAGGATCCAGCCGCGGCCAGTGTCGATGCGTACGCCGTCGATGAAGGAAGCGTCCTGGTCGACGGCCTCTTCGCTCATCCGGCGCATCAGGCCCCCTTTGTATTCCCATGAACAGGGGATCTGGACATGGTGATAGGTGTGTCTTGGAACCTTCTGGAAGGCTTCATCCAGGGACAGGCCTGTTGTGGCGCATAATTCCATGGTTTTGGCGATGGTGAAAAGACCGTCAAAGTGGGCCTGGAAAGCCGGGAATCCGAACCGGCCGTCGAGCGAGCAGACGACACGGGCCTGTCGGTCGTGGCCGGCCTCAATCAGCGAGCGGCCGTCGGAGCGGGTCCGCTTGACGATCAGTCCGCCGGCCTGGGCCAGGGTGTCGATCGCGCCGGGGGCCGCAACTGGCACCACAATCGAGCCGGTTTGTTCAGCTTCCGAAACCAGGGCGGTCATCATACTCAAGGACTCCAGGTCCGAAAAGACACGGCCTCCCGCACCGACCATACGTACTTTTTCCCCTGAGGCCCCGAGCCAGAAACCGGCATCGGCGTCCAGGGTCATGACGATGCGGCTCAAGCGGTCGAGGGCTTGCTCCAGTTCGTCCGGGGCCTGGGCGACCCCTTTCTCGTGGACGTGTGAGTTGAGTTCGGTGACGTCAAAGCCCATGTCGGAGAGAAGATCGGGGAGCAGGTAGACAGCCGGTGAGTGATTCAGGTCGAGGACCAGCTTGGGTGCCTTGCGTTTCAGGATGTCCCGGTCAAGAGCCCGCAGGAATCCTTCCCGGTAAAAATCGTAGATTTGCGGTAGATCCTCAATGCCGCCGGGTTCCGAGTAATGGGCGCGTCGACAGTTCTCCTTGAAATGGATGCGCTCAACACTTTTTGCCATGGCTGACGAAAATTCGTTGCCGTCGCCCTCGAAGAAGACGATCTCCGTGGCGGCGGGATCCTGCGGTGACTGGCGAAAATGGAAGCCGCCGCTTTCTCCGAAGGTGGTCAGCTTGTAGCGCAGGATCGGCAGGGACACCATTGCAATGTCACGCACATTGACCCCGGCTGAAAGAAGGCCGCCGACGAAGGAGCGCTTCAGCATCCGGGAGGAGCGGATGGCGTCGCGTCCTCCCAGGACGTAGCTTCCCTTCGGCAGGGTCGAGCCATAGGCGGCCCCCAGCTTTGCCGAAAACTCGGGGGTCATTTCAATATTGGTCAGTCCCCTGACCACGGCATCTTCAAAAATGCTTTTGCGCCACTTCTCACCCCAGATCAGGTTGCCGGTGACGGTTGATCCGCTCTCGATCACCTTGCACGGCCAGATTTTTGCGTCCGGGCGGATATGCACATCATCGCCGATGGTGGTTTCTTCGGCAACAACGACGCCGTTCTCAATCAGTGCATTCTTGCCAATTTTGACCTGGTGGCAGATTGTGGCCCCGGTGATGCGGGCGCCGCTCTTGACGTAGACATTGTCCCACAAGATAGCATTTTCGAGGATTGCACCGTCCTCGATCAGACAGTTGCGGCCCACGGTGCAGTTGGTCAGGGAGGCCTCTCCGGAAACGCGGGTATTGTCTCCGAGAACGACCATTCCTTTCAGTTCGACGGTCTCGTCAACGGCAGCATCAGGGCTGATGAAGATGGTCTCCTGCGGTTTTCTGGCCGGTTCGGATATCTGGACGGCAACCTTGCCGGTGAAGATGTCCCGGCAGGCTTCCATGTATGCATCCGTATTGCCGATGTCGGCCCAGTAGCCTTCCAGGCTGCAGCCGAACAGCGGTGCCCCTTCGGCCAGCATCAGCGGGAAAACATCTTTCGCCCAGTCACGGTTTTCTTCTGCCGGGATCAATTCAAGCACTTCCGGTTCAATGACGTAAATACCGGTGTTGATCGTATCCGAAAAGACTTCGCCCCAGCCCGGTTTTTCAAGAAATTTGGTGATCCTGCCCTGTTTGTCGGTAATGACCACGCCGAACTGCAGGGGATCGGCGACCGATGTCAGGGTCAGGGTCGCCTGGGCCTGGTTCTTCTCATGGAAGGCGATTGCCTGCGAGAGGTCGAAATCGGTCAGTAGGTCGCCGCTGATGATTATGAAACGTTCGTCAAGGTGCCGGGCCGCCGCTTTGACGGCTCCAGCAGTGCCAAAATCTTCCAGCGGGATCACGTAGGTGATGCGTACGCCGAATTCGCTGCCGTCGCCGAAATATTTCTTGATGATCTCCGGCTGATGATAGAGCAGGAGAACCAGTTCGGTGATGCCGTGGTTTTTGAGCAGGCGAATGATATGCTCCATGATCGGACGGTTGATCAATGGAATCATCGGCTTGGGCTGATTGATGGTCAGCGGTTGGATGCGGGTGCCAAAGCCCCCGGCCATGATCACAGCTTTCAAGATAGTCCCTCCGTGTGGGTGTCCGGAAAATCTTCCTGTAAATGATTGTGGGTTTCCGTCATCAAGGCTGGGAGTGGCGATCCAGAATGCGCTTGATCTCCTGTTTCAGTTCGTCGAGATTGGAGCTTTTCACGACATAGGCTTCAGCCAGCCACGAGGAAAAGTCGTCTCGATAGGAACTGAAAGCCGTGCTGAGGATGACGGGGAGGTCCTCTTTTTTTTGGGTAATCTTCTGGAGAAGTTCCAGGCCGCTTTCCTGGTCCAGCTGGATGTCGAGAATTACCAGATCGAAGGCCTGGCTATCGAGCAGGGAAATCGCTGCGGAACTGTCTCCCGCTGTTGCCACTTCGTAGCCTTCGTCTTCCAGTTCAGCGGCGTAGAGGTGGCGAATGTCGCCTTCATCGTCGATCACCAGTAAACGAGCCATGTGCACTTATCCTCCCTTGTGTGTGAAAAAACTCCTTCATTATACCAGTCGCCCTGTCCACTGCAAACATTTTGTTGCGTTCCTAGAGGAGACTGTCGGACTATCCATGAGCCGGATTTTCGCTACGGTCAGGATAGTCCGACAGTCTCCTAGCGCTTCGGATCACTTGCTCTTTGCTGCGGGGAAATGGCATAGTTCGCGTATGTCAAAAAAACGCTACAGGCTGTTTTCCACCCACCTCAAGGACTATTTCGGAACCCGCGTCCACAAGATCTCGGTGGATGCCGGTTTCGGCTGCCCCAATCGAGGAGGTGGACGTGCGCAGACCGGTTGCCTGTTCTGCGATCCCGGCGGCTCGGGTGCTGTCGGTATCAAGCGCCGGCTTAATCTGGCTGCGCAAATCGAAGCGGGCAAGGAGGTGATGAGCCGGAAATACAAGGCCGATAAGTTTCTCGCCTATTTCCAGCCATTTTCTAATACCTACGCCCCCGTTGACAAACTGCGTGCTCTTTACGACGAGGTACTTGAGGTGCCTGATGTGGTCGGCTTGACGGTTGGCACCCGGCCCGATTGTGTCCCCGGAGACGTTCTTGATCTGCTCGAAGAATACAATCGCCGGACCTATTTCTGGCTGGAACTCGGCCTGCAATCGATCCATGACTCAACCCTGGTTTGGTTGCGACGCGGCCATGACTACGCCACTTTTCTCAAGGCCTATCGGGAGGCGAAGCAGAGAGGGTTGCGTGTCTGCGTGCATGTTATTCTGGGTCTTCCCGGAGAAAGTCGGGAGGATATGCTCGCAACAGCGTCTGAACTGGCACACCTCGGTGTTGACGGCATCAAGCTTCACCTGCTGCATGTTCTCAAGAATACACCTCTGGGAGACCAATACGTTGCCGGGGAATTTGAGACACTGGGGCAGGAAGAATATGTCGGAATTGTTGCCGATGTCCTGGAGAGACTGTCGCCCGACACCCTGATTCACAGGTTGACCGGCGACGGGCCGAGAGATCTGCTGGTGGCGCCGCTCTGGTCGCTGAACAAGTGGGAGGTGCTTAATGCCATCGACGCGGAACTTGAGCGGCGAGGGTCGACACAGGGATGTAGGGCAGTGCTGAGCGATGAGCGATGAGTGCGGAGTGAAAGGTCGCTTAGGAGGCTTCCTGATGGACTGGGGGCTGGGTCGGGGAGGCATCGATGGGGCCGCTCCAGGAAATCAGCAGCAGGGAGGCCCAGACAATACCTGTCAGTAGAACGAGAAATCGAAACATGGCGCGGAGAATAGCCAAATTTTCTTAAAAAAGCAAGGGCCGATTCGACTTTTTCCTTGTCGGACAAAAATTGCCCGCAACAATCCTCTCGGCACTCAATCTCCGGCAATTTTTTGAAGCACAAAAATCCAAAACATCAAAGATCCAACGCAACCAGAAGTAGGCGCCATGAGGCGAGACGCAAAGATAAAAGAAAGCCGCAAAGATAACGGCATCGAATTGAAGATTATGTAAAGTTTTTTGGTTTTAAAACCATAGAAGTCTTTGCTTTCAAGGTTTTCCTTTGCGGCTTTCTTTTGTCTTTGCGTCTTGAGTGAGCAAAGCGAACGGGCGTTAAATGTTCGACTGAAAATCAGAGGAGTACGACCAGTCCGACGATCACGACGATGACGGCAATGACCAGAACGGCGACAATCTTCCCAGCGCCTTTTTGAGTGGTTGCCGGCGCTTCTTCTTCAAGTTTGCCAACGGCAGGAAAGCGTTCTACTACGGCCCGGACGTGAGGGGCGGATGAAAGCTCTTCAGTGAGATCCTGGCCGGCCCGATGGTCAGGCTTGTGAAAACCGTCTTCCCAGAGGGGACTGTCGGTCACATCGTAAATTGTCTTGTTGACGGCAATGAACGCGCGGCGGTCTTCCTGTCCATCGAACTGTCTGAGTTCGTCGCGGGTCATATCCCTCTCCTTTTGCTGCGTCCTGTATGTTATGGATTCCCCAAATAATATAACGCTTTGCGGCAAAGAGACAAGTGAGTTCGGACCACCGGCAACTAAAGTCAGGTGATGTTCTCACGGGCAAAAGTCGGCAGCATAAACGCGCCGAGGTGCAGATCCTCGTTATAGTAGCGGGTATGAAACTTGCGTTGAGCGGCACGTTCTCGATCGAAG
>DAOVNV010000154.1 GCA_030630015.1 Desulfuromonadales bacterium
CGTTTTCCCCACCCCTGGATGGTGCTGATGAATTCGGTCTAGTCTCATTTCACTCACCCGCAATGATTGAAGGGCTGCACACATTGCCAACAACTGATGACGATGCCGACCAAGGTGGTCTGGTGGAGATCTTCCTCGTGGAATAAACTTAAGGGTTACAAGAACTTATTTAGGTGGCATGGTTTGACCTGGCGATGATATCGATTACAATTCTAGTAAAGGCAGATACCATGACTGCTTTACTGATCTTCAGATGAAAGCGACACAATGACTAAAGAACTGATAGTCGCTATTGAAATTGCGCGATCCGACCTGTCCAAGGCCATCTCGGCACAGAGCAGGGAACTGGCCGGCATCAAGGTGCATAACTGGACCGGCAGCCTTGGGGAAAAGGGGTCTCTCGCGGTTAAAACCGTTCCCGACATCATTATCCTCGACGACAGTCCCGATGCAGGCAATGTGCTGGCCCGGATCAAGACCATCCAGGGCAATTTTCCGCTCGTTGCGCTATTTGTTGTTTCCGAAAATAAGGATCCCCAGCAGATTATCGATGTCATGAAGGCGGGAGCAGCCGAATACCTGGTCGAACCGGTTCCGGCGAAAATCCTGCACAACGCCATCGAAGAAGTTCGCGCCAGACTGGCCAACGAGGGCAAACTGGCCCAAGGCAGCGTCTACAGCTTCATCAGCAGCAAGGGCGGCGTCGGTGCCACGGTTCTTGCAGTCAATATTGCTGCAAGCCTGGCCATGGGCAAGAAGAGTTCGGTCGCCATGATCGATATGTGTTTCCAGTCAGGTGACGCGTCGGTCCTGCTTGACATCGACCCCAAGACTACTGTTCTGGACATTTGCGAAAACATTCACAGGCTTGATGTGTCTTTTCTGCGTGGTGCAATGAGCGGCCATACCACCGGCATGAACTTTCTGGCGGCCCCGAGAAACCCGGAGGACAGTGAGGAAATTACCAACGAACATGTCCACGAGTTTCTGCAGTTGTCCAGGAAACTGTACGATCACGTTATTCTCGACTGCACTTCCATGCATATCAATGACTGCTCAATCGAAGCATTCAACCAGTCGGACAAGGTCTTCGTGATTACCGACATGTCCGTCCCTTCGATCCGCAATACCGTGCGCCTGTACAAGCTGATCAAGAAGGTCGGCATCAGCCCGGATCGTATCGAGATCATCATCAACCGTTTTATCAAGGGAGGTGTCCTGTCGCTCGCCGAAATCGAAAAGAACTTCGAGAAACCGGTCTACTGGCTGGTGCCGAACGATTTTTCAGACATCATCTCTTCTATCAATCGGGGCATCCCCCTGGTTAAATTAAATCCGGGGGCGCCATTTACAAAAAACATCAAACAACTGATTAAAAAGATTCAAAGCAAACAGGACGACCCCGAATTCCGGGGTATTCGGGGAACTTTTGGAAAAATGCTTTAGGAGGCTGCTGTGGCCATCAAAGATCTGCTGAACCGGACATCTCCAGAAACACCCGGGGCCCAGGGCAAGGGTCAGCCGGAATCTGACAAGAGCAATTTCTTTTATGAAATCAAGCACAAAATTCATGGCCGCCTGGTCGAGGAGGCCAACCTCGCGGCGCTCGACACTCTTGAACCGGATGAGATCAGGTCGGAAATCGAGAATGTCGTCGAATACTACCTCAAGGAAGAGCAGGCCCTCCTCAATGAGGAGGAGCAGCAACTGCTGATCAACGAAATCCTTGATGAGTTGATGGGACTCGGCCCTCTCGAACCGTTCTTCAAGGACCCGACGATCAGCGATGTTCTGGTCAACACCTACAACCAGATCTACGTGGAACGCTTCGGTCTTCTGGAAGAAACCAATTCACGTTTTGTCGACAACGCCCATCTGATGAACATCATCGACCGGATCATCTCCCGAATCGGGAGACGCGTCGACGAGTCGACGCCGATGGTCGACGCCCGCCTGCCGGACGGATCGCGCGTCAACGCCATTATTCCGCCACTGGCCATCGACGGGCCGATGCTGTCGATACGACGCTTTTCGGTCAGTCCCCTGAAAATGGAGGACCTGATCAATTACAAGACGCTCACCCCGGACATCGCCCAGCTGTTGTCCGGCTGCGTCAAGGCGAAGCTCAATATCATGATTTCCGGCGGCACGGGAGCCGGCAAGACCACCCTGCTGAACATCCTGTCCGCCAATATCCCAGGCAACGAACGGATTATTACCATCGAAGATTCCGCCGAACTCCAACTGCAGCAGGAGCACGTCATCCGCCTGGAAACCCGTCCTCCAAGCATCGAGGGAACAGGTCAGGTCACCCAGCGCGACTTGGTCCGAAACAGCCTGCGCATGCGGCCCGACCGCATCATCATCGGCGAGGTGCGCGGCTCGGAAGCCTTTGACATGCTGCAGGCAATGAACACAGGTCACGAGGGCTCACTAACCACCATCCATGCCAATACGCCCCGTGATTCACTGACCCGCCTTGAGTCGATGATCCTGATGACTGGCATCAATCTCCCGGAAACCGCAATGCGCTTTATGGTTTCGTCGGCGCTCAATCTGATCATCCAGATTTCGCGACTTACTGACGGCAGCCGTAAGGTTACATCGATTTCCGAAGTGGTCGGCATGGAAGGCGACGTCATCACTTTGCAGGACATCTTTGTTTTCGAGAAAAAGGGTATCGACCGGGACGGCAAGGTCATCGGGGAGCACCGGTCGACTGGCATCAGGCCGAAGTTTTCCGGGCAGTTGGAACTGGCCGGCATCGAAGTTCCCGAAACGCTGTTTACTGACTATGGTCGTTAGGATACAACCGGAAATGACGTACCGGAACAATACCACATGCTGCCTGGGCTGACGGCATCGTAAACAGGAGGCATCATGGACCTGGATATTCTTACAACACTACTGCTCGCGGCAATTTTCATCTTCGTGGTCGCAGTTATCGAAAGTCTCTACCTGGCCTGGGCGGAAAGCCGCTTCAGCGAGAAACGTACGGTCAGAAAGCGCCTCCTCTACATCTCCGCAGGGGGCAAGCACGGCGAGGAGAAACTAACCCGTTATCGCAAGGCGATTCTCAGTGATGTTGGCATCTTCGAGCGCTTCGTGCTCAGTCTGCCACGATTGAGCAACCTGGACAGCCTGCTGCTCAAGTCGCAGCTTCCCATCAACGCGACCCTGTTTGTCGTGACCAGCCTCGCATTCGGTGCGATCGGCTTCCTGATCGGCTATCGCTATCTGCCGCAAATCATTGCGGCCATTCTGCTCGCTCTGTTCTGCCTGATCCTGCCGTATCTTTTCCTCAAACTGATCGAGCGCAGATACTACCAAAATTTCAACGACCAACTCCCCGAAGCGCTCGATCTGCTGGCAAGAGCCATGCGTACGGGTCACGCGCTGACATCCGGCATGGAAATGATTGCCAACGAACTCGAAGACCCCATCAGTTCCGAGTTTGCGGCCACCGTCGACGAAATAAACCTCGGGCTGACTATGAAGGAGGCCTTTGACAACCTGTGCGAACGGGTTCCTCTATCCGACCTGAGATATTTCGCCATAGCCATTCTGGTGCAACGGGAAACCGGCGGAAACATCGCCGAGATACTGGACAACATCAGCCGGCTGATTCGTGAACGGGTCCAGTTCCATCGCCAGGTCAAGGCTCTGACCGCTGAAGGCCGCTATTCGGCAGGCGTGCTGATTGCCTTACCGATTCTAATGTTCATCTACATCTACTTCACCAACTACGAATACCTGTCACTGCTCTGGAAAGAGGAGATGGGTCATTACATGCTGTTCGGTGCCATTGTCATGCAGGTCATCGGAGCCTACGTGATCAAACGCATTGTCACTATCGAGATATAGGAGACGGTCATGCAGGCACTTAAAAACACCTTTTATATTTTCATTGACAACATCGAATACTTCGGAATTCTGGTTCTTCTGTTCTTGGCCGTATTCGCCCTGATTTATGCCGTGGGGTCCCTGCTTTCCAATCGCAGGAGCCAGGAGGAGAAGAGGCTGGACAAACTGGTCCGTGCACCTGGTGCACCGAAGACTTCTGAGGGTCGCCCCCGGTTCCTGTCCGGGAAACAAGATAGCCTGGCAACCAAGATCTCCAAGCCGCTGCACAAACTTTCCGCCCTGAACGAACGTAGTATGCGCAACAAACTGCGCCTCAAGCTGGTCCGGGCAGGCTACCGCTCCGACATGGCCTTGTACAACTACCTGGCGATGAAAATTATCTTGGCCGTCCTGCTGGTCAGTATTTACATGATTTCAAGAATTTTTTACCGTTTTGTCCCAGAGATGATGCTTGCGGTTCTTTTTCTCGCCCTGCTCGGTTATTTCACGCCCAACATCTGGGTCTGGCTGATGACCCTGGCACGCAAGGAAAGGCTGTTCAAGGCCCTGCCAGACGCCCTGGACCTGATGGTGGTTTGTGTTGAAGCGGGTCTGGGACTCGACATGACTTTCAAGCGTGTCGGTGATGAGATCAGGCCACTCAGCAAGGATTTGAGTGATGAATTTCTGCTCACAAACCTTGAGGTTCGTGCCGGGCGGTCCAGAGAAGACGCTTTCAAGAACATGTCCATCCGAACTGGCGTTCCGGAAATCCATAACCTGATGACGGTTCTGGCCCAGACCAGCCGCTTCGGGACCAGTCTGGCAACTGCACTGCGCGTCCATGCCGACGCGATGCGTGTCAAGCGCCGCCAGATTGCCGAGGAAACCGCCGCCAAGGCGACTGTCAAGCTGATTTTCCCACTGGTTCTGTTCATTTTCCCGGCGATTTTCGTTGTCCTGATCGGCCCGGGCGCCATCAAGATTGTCCAACAGCTCTTCCCGGTTTTAGGGGGATAATGACCGGGGTTTATCCCGGTCATTATCCCGGAACGTGGAACGCGGGACAAGGGACGCGGATAAAGAAAAATAATTTGGGATTTTGAATTATTCTCAAAGACAAAGACCTCACTGAACACAAAGCTAAATTCATGGCTCTGGTTTTAGATTTTCGCGTGCCGCGTTCCGCGTACCGGCCTTAAAGGAACTTTTATGCCAACTCAGCTCCGAGTCCTCAGCCCACTGTCCTTTTTTTTAGTCTTTTGCCTGGTCATATTTTTATCCGGCTGCACCCAGTCGATCCAATCGGTTAATGCCGGCAGCCGCGATGCCGTGGCGCTGCATGCCCTGGCCTCCGATAAAGGCGTCGGAGAAACCCAACTGGCCGACAAATCGGTTGACGAGCTGG
Organism: Desulfuromonadales bacterium; assembly: GCA_030630015.1. Lineage (GTDB taxonomy): Bacteria > Desulfobacterota > Desulfuromonadia > Desulfuromonadales > BM103 > JAQYVZ01. Next base: position 5,252 of record DAOVNV010000154.1, read on the forward strand.
TTCAGAGCGGCTGGTTTCATCTTGCCGGACATAACCTGACACTCGCAAGCCTGCATTTCGTAATGGCGGTAAAGAAGGATCCTGCCCGTTCCGATGCCTACCTCGGCCTGGGCCGTGTCGAGCAGGAAAAGGGCAACGCGGAGTCTGCACTTGCCAACTACCGCAAAGCAGAGGAACTGCAACCGAACGAAGTGGCGGCATTGATCGGCCAAGCACAGATCATGCGACAGACCGGTCGCATGGAACGCGCTGAGGAGACTCTGGTCAGGGCCGGAATCATTGAACTGGACAACATTTGGGTTCTCATGGAGCGGGCCGTCATCTACGACCTGACCGGCAGGGAAACCCTGGCGGAGCCCCTCTACCGTGAAATCCTGAAACGCGCACCGGACCAGGCCGCCAGCCATAACAACCTCGGTCTCAACCAGCTGGTCCAGGGACGCTACAGCGAGGCGGCTGTTTCGTTTCATAAAGCCCTGGAACTTGACCCGACAAGAGCACGCATCAGGAACAACCTGGCCACGGCCTATGCCATGCTGGGAGATGAAGCAAGTGCACTGGATCTGTTTACGCAAACTATCGGCAAGGCCGGTGCCTACAATAACCTTGGTTACCTTTATATGACCCAGGGAAAACTTGAGGACGCAGAGCGTGCCTTACGTATGGCTCTGGAACTAAACCCCAGGTTCTAC
>DAOVNV010000263.1 GCA_030630015.1 Desulfuromonadales bacterium
CGAAAACAACCGGAATTTCTTTTTGATCGGCAGGTCAATAAAGGTCAGCAGACGAATCAGCCGACAGCCGACATTGAATCTGGTGCATTCTTCCATTGTGTCCTCGCTGACAACGGATTAAAGTTGATAATTCAACGAATATTACCAGAAATAATATTTTATATCAATCAGTTGGCAACCCCCACCATTCATCTCAAGATCTAGTCATACAATACGTCAAACAGAACGGCATCCCACAGAAATAAGGATTATTTCACTGCCGCTTTTTCGAATGGCGGCCTCCGCATATCTCAACAAATTCCGCAACGTTTGCAGCCTGGATAGCAGGCCTGACCGCATTTGGCATCCAGCGCCTGACAATATTCCTTCCAGAGATAGGATCTCAGCAGCCCCTGATCGATAACCTCCCAAGGGAAGCACTCATCCTCTAAACGCTCTCTGGTGACATAAAAAGCCGGGTCGAGACCTGCATCCCGACAGGCCTTGCGTAGCGAGTTTCCTTCAGCCAGTGCCGGCAGGATATGACCAATCCTACGGTCGCCGCGCGCAAAGAAAGCCTGCACCTCGGCGAGTTTCAATGATTCCTGGTTCAGATCCACGTTCGGCAAAGGCCTGATCTGCCGCTGCAATTGACGGTATTTGCGCTCAAGGGAGGACCGCGCTTCCATCGGCGCCCACTGCAAAGGCGTAAACGGCTTGGGAACGAACGGATTCACCGACAGGGTCAGGCGACCCAATTGTCCGCGCCGTCGGCCGATCTCTTCCCAGATGGTCCGGATTTTCAGAGTCAGCGCACCGATGGCATCCACATCTTCACTGGTTTCTCCAGGCAGTCCGATCATGAAGTAAAGCTTGAGATTCGGGATGCCGCCTTCGGCAACAATGCGCACAGCATTGAGAATCTGGGCCTCTTCCACTCCCTTGTTAATCACGTCGCGCATCCGCTGGCTGCCGGCCTCCGGAGCCAGCGCCAGGGTTTTGTGGCCGGATCGGGCCAAAACATCCACCTGGTCGGCGTCGATCGTATCCACCCGAACGCTCGAGACAGACACCTCGCCGCCTTCGGCCAGAATCGACTCACCAAGCTCGGCCAGTCCACGGTAGTCGGAAACGGCAGCCGCCACCAGACCAATCTTTTTACGGTCCGTTCTTGATTCGTCCAACTGCTGTCGAAGGTGCGAGTGACTGTGTTCCCGGAAAGGCAGATAAATAAATCCGGCGGCACAGAAGCGACAACCTCGCGGACAGCCGCGCGAGAGTTCGAGCAGTTCCATGGACGCAAACTCCGTCTCCGGCGTCGTGACGCAGGTACGGCTCTGGCCCTGGTCGATATCTGCCAGCCACTGCCGCTTGACGCGCCCAGGTATGCCAGCATCAGCTTCCATCGTCTGGACGCGGCCATCCTCCCGGTAGGACACCCGGAACAAGGCAGGCACGTAGATGCCCGGCATGCAGGCAAGGCTATGCAGCAGTTTGACCCTGTCGGTCGAGACCTCACCCTGCAGTCTTTTCACCAGTTCCGGCAAAATGACTTCCGCCTCGCCGACAGCAAACAGGTCCATGATGTCAGCCAGCGGTTCAGGGTTCAAAAAAGCACAGACCCCACCGCAAAGGACCAGGGGGTAATGCTCATCACGCTCCTTGCGCCAGAGCGGCAGCCGTCCGAGTTCAAACAGCACCGGCAGATTCAAATAATCATTTTCAAAGGAAATCGAGAAAGCGATCAGATCGAAATCTTCCAGAAGACGCTGCGATTCAAGGGAGACCAGCGGCGTACCGCTGCGTTGACATTCGGCAAGGTCATCAGGGTCGGGCAGGAAAAATCGTTCGCACAGGGTGTCTTCACGTGAATTCAGCCAATGATAAACCGTCTGAAAACCGAGATTGCTCATTCCCTGATGATAGGTATTCGGATACACCAGAGCAACGGTCAGACGCCCGCCCCAAGGGGCGGAGTGCGTCCCGGTTTCGGCGGCTAGGCGCTTGCGCAATTTTTCAGTCATACGGCGAGACATAGGGAGAACAGTCTATCGTGAAACGGCAACAAATGGAATGGCCGCGCAAGCTGGGGACATCATGTGTCCGGGGGCAGGATTTAATCCTGTCCCCTGAGCCTCTTCAATCATGCTTGATAAAGGTGTCGTTCCGGTATTCCGCAAATGCGACATCCAGCTCATCCTGAGTATTCATGACAATCGGGCCCTTCCAGGCAACCGGTTCATCGAGCGGCCTTCCGGAGATGAGCAGGAATCTGACCGATGCACCTTCAGTCGAGATGCAGACTTCATCGCCGTCGCCGAACAGGACGATGTTCCCGTCTTCGGCCAGGGTCTGGTGCTTCTGGCAGAAGCAACCCTGCCCACCGAACACATAGGCGAAAACCGTATCGCCCATCCGGGTCGAATGGCGGAAGGTCGTGTGGGAAGGAAGA
>DAOVNV010000069.1 GCA_030630015.1 Desulfuromonadales bacterium
CACGTTCTGCCATACCTGTTGGAGTTCTTCCCGCCACCGGTCCCCGAGGCACGCAGACTGTTTACAGTTTTCGGACTTCCCGAGCCGGAGGTTGAGTCGCGTCTGAACGCAGCAGCGCTGCCGGAGGCAATCTCGATTGCGTTTGCCGTGGAACTTCCTTTTGTACAGGTCAAATTGCACGCCTGCGGCGATGATGCGGAGCACATCATCGATCTGGCGGAACTCGGGGCCAGGAAAATCCTCGGAGAGTTTATCGTCGGGTTTGGCAATGAGACTTTGGCCGCAACCACCACCCGGCTTCTCATAGACACCGGCCTGACCATCGCGCTGGCGGAATCCTGCACCGGCGGCATGATCTCCCAACAGATAACCGACCAATCCGGAGCATCAGCCGTCCTTGAACGCAGCGCAGTTTCGTATGCCGACACGGCCAAACAGGACTGGCTGAAAGTCCCCGCAGAAATTCTCAACGGTCCGGGAGCCGTGAGTTCAGAATGTGCCCTGGCCATGGCACAGGGGGTCAGAATTGCCGCACGGACCCAAGTGGGTCTCGCCGTGACCGGCATCGCCGGGCCCACCGGAGGAACTCCGGAGAAACCGGTCGGCACGGTCTTTATGGCCATGGCGACTGAAACGAAGCAGCGGGTCGAACACTTGCAGTTTTCGGGTGATCGGCACCAGGTTCGCCTGCGCACGACCTGTACAGCCCTCGATTGGCTGCGACGCCTAGCCCTCGAGCGGCTCGGCGAGGCGACACAAATCGTGGAGAAGCCTGTATGACACTTGACCGGGCTTTCCTGGCAATTCCAATATCGCAACAAACCCGAAATATGGTTGCCGAATTACAGTCCAGCCTGGCTTCTGGGGTCAGAAACCTGCGCTGTGCACACCCTGAGACACTTCACCTGACCTTGCATTTCTTCGGCAAGCTCTCAGAGGAAAATCTTGAAAAGGTCAAGGCTTCTATGCTATCCGTAGGGCTTAACACAAAGCCTTTTCAAGTTGACATTCATGGACTGGGAGTTTTCCCGAGCCTCCGTCGGCCTCGTGTACTCTGGCTGGGGCTTGTTCCTGCGAAGCCCCTTCAGTCCCTGCACCGGGCCTGGCGGGAAGCCCTCTTCCTGGCAGGCATGCCACTGGAAGACAAACCGTTCACTCCGCACCTGACAATCGGGCGGTTTCGACACAAGGGGAACGGACTGGAAGATCTGCTGGAAGAACACACCGACCGCCTGTTCGGAAGCTTGGCGGTGGAACAGATGATCCTTTACGAAAGCCGGTTGTCCGCACAGCGGGCAGAACACATTCCAGTTCACACAGTGCACCTGGAAGGTTGATCGCAAACGATCCCTTTTCACGGTTGTTATATTTGCCGATGCAATTGACTCATCAAAACTAGGAGGATGCAAACCATGGCAGACGAAAACAGAAACCGGGCCATTGAACTGGCCATGGGACAAATAGAGAAGCAGTTCGGCAAAGGCAGCATCATGCGCCTCGGCGAGGATTCGGTCCTACCCGAGATCCAGGTGATTTCGACCGGTGCCCTCAGCCTCGACATCGCTCTGGGCGTCGGCGGCATCCCCCGGGGCCGTATTATCGAAATCTATGGTCCGGAATCGTCGGGCAAGACCACCCTGGCTTTGCACATCGTGGCTGAAGCACAAAAAACCGGCGGCATCGCGGCATTCATCGATGCCGAGCATGCCCTGGATGTCCACTATGCGCGCAACCTTGGCGTCAACACAGACAACCTGCTGATCTCCCAACCGGACACCGGCGAGCAGGCCCTTGAAATCACCGAAGTCCTGGTACGCAGCGGCGCCATTGATGTCCTGGTTATCGACTCAGTTGCAGCCCTGGTGCCGCGTGCGGAAATCGAGGGTGAAATGGGCGATGCGCACATGGGCCTGCAGGCCCGCCTGATGTCGCAGGCTCTGCGCAAATTGACGGCCACTATCAGCAAGTCACGTTGCAGTGTGATCTTCATCAACCAGATCCGCATGAAGATCGGGGTGATGTTCGGCAACCCCGAAACCACCACCGGCGGCAACGCCCTGAAATTTTATTCTTCGGTACGCATGGACATCCGCCGCATCGGAGCCCTCAAGCAGGGTCAGGATGTGATCGGCAACCGTACCCGGGTCAAAGTTGTGAAAAACAAGGTGGCTCCACCCTTCAAGGAAACCGAATTCGACATCATGTACGGTCAGGGCATCTCCCGTGAAGGTGACCTGGTGGACTTGGGCGTCGATTGCGAAGTGGTCGAGAAAAGCGGTTCCTGGTTCTCCTACGGTGATAACCGGATCGGCCAGGGTCGTGAAAATGCCAAGACATTCCTTGTCGAGCACCCTGAGATCGCAACTGAAATCGAAAGTAAAGTCCTGGAGCATTTTGGAATGACGGCGGCTTCCGCCCCTGCTGAAGGAGAATAGACCCATGGATCTCAACGAAATTCTGTCGGTCGGTCTCAAGTCAAAGGCCTCTGATATTCATCTCAAGGCGGGACTGCCGCCAATCTATCGGATCGACGGCACCCTGAGACCGCTGCCCAAGGCGCCCAGGATTTCTCCGGAGATGACCGAGCAGATTGCCCAGCAGATCATGAACGATCTGCAAAAGGAGCGGTTTGAAAAAGCCAGAGAAGTCGACCTGGCCTACGGGGTCCCCGGCTTGGGTCGCTTCCGCGTTAATGTCTTCTCGCAGCGCGGATCAATTTCGCTGGTTTTCCGTGCCATTCCCTTCGACATCAAGGACGTCGACGAGCTGATGCTGCCGCCAGTCGTCAAGAAACTGGGTATGGCCAACCGCGGCCTGATCCTGGTCACAGGTGCGACAGGATCCGGCAAATCGACCACCCTGGCCGCCATGATCGACTACATTAATGCCAACCGCAAAACTCACATTGTCACAATTGAGGATCCGATCGAATTCCTGCACCGCGACAAGAAAAGCATTATCAACCAGCGTGAAATCGGATCCGACACCGAAGGTTTCCAGGTTGCCTTGAAAAGTGCCTTGCGCCAGGATCCCGATGTCATCCTGGTCGGGGAAATGCGCGACCACGAAACCATTGAAACGGCTATCATGGCAGCTGAAACGGGCCACCTGGTACTGTCGACATTACACACCGTTGATGCCACCGAAACGGTCAACCGGATCATTTCAGTCTTCCCCCCCTACCAGCAGCGCCAGATCCGTATCCAGCTGGCCGCAGTTCTCAAGGGGGTCATCTCCATGCGCCTGGTTCCCAAGGCCGACGGCAAGGGCCGCGTTCCCGCCGTGGAAGTCATGGTTTCGACAGCGCGCGTAAGGCAGATGATCGACGATAAGGAGTTGACCAAGTCTTTGCCTGAAGTCATTCAGCAAGGCTACGAATCCTATGGGATGCAGACGTTTGACCAGTCACTGATGGCCCTGTTGAAAAACAAGCAGATTTCCTTTGAAGAAGCTCTCCGCCAGGCTTCCAACCCGGATGACTTCAAGCTGAAGATATCGGGTGTGTCTTCCACCTCGGACCTCACCTGGGACGCCTTTGAGGGAATGGATGACGAACCGACCGACACGGAAGAGTGATCCTAACCCCTGGGCAACGGCCCTGAGGATGCTGAATCGCAGGGACTACGGTGTTTCTGAACTTGCCAAGCGCTTGAATGAGAGGGGTTTTTCGGAGGACCAGGTCAAGGCAGTGCTGAAGCGGTGCGTCGAACTGGACTACCTGGATGACGCCCGCTACGCTTCGGCCAGGGCTCGCAGCCTGATGCGGCAGGGGCGTGCAGTCGGTCGCTGCATTCTGGCCGATTTAAGACAACGGGGCATTGATGAGGAAACGGCCTGTCTGGCTCTTGAGGACGCTCGCGGGGAGCTGAGTGACCAAAGCGTTTTGACCGCCCTTTTGGAGCGCAGGTTTCCGGAATTTGATTTCAGCGCGGCAGCGGTCAAAGAGCGGCGGCGCGTTATCCATTTTTTACAGAGACGAGGTTTTCCCCTTGACCTCATTATGCAAGAATTGATGTAACTATTCAGCATCTCAGCGAGGGCATGTGGTCTACAGCCATTGCCTGCGTACAATGTTGTCACTTAACTTCCCGCAAGCAACAGCTATAGCCCACATGCTGTGCGCTTAGTCAAACAGCTGAATAGTTACGAATTGACCAGGAAAGGAACACAGTAGAAGCCATGTTAACCGGCAACGACCTCCGCGCACGCTTTTTGAAGTTTTTCGAAGACCGTGGCCACACCGTGGTCTCCTCATCTTCGCTTGTTCCCCACAATGATCCGACCCTGCTGTTCACCAACGCCGGAATGAACCAGTTCAAAGACTGCTTTCTCGGGCAGGAGAAACGGGTTTACGTGCGTGCGACCACCTCGCAGAAGTGCGTCAGAGCGGGCGGCAAGCACAACGACCTGGAAAATGTCGGCAGAACGGCACGCCACCATACTTTTTTCGAAATGCTCGGCAACTTTTCCTTTGGGGACTACTTCAAACGCGAAGCGATTGCCTACGCCTGGGAGTTCCTGACCAAAGAACTCGGGCTCGACAAGAACCGCCTGTATGTTTCCGTCTATACTGATGACGATGAAGCGGCCGATATCTGGCACGAACAGGAGGGCGTTCCCAAGGAACGCATTTTCCGCTTTGAGGAAGACAATTTCTGGTCGATGGGCGATACCGGCCCTTGCGGCCCCTGTTCGGAAATTTTCTATGACAACGGCCCCGAAATCGGCTGCGACAGCCCAGACTGCACGGTTGGCTGCGACTGCGATCGCTACATGGAGATCTGGAACAACGTCTTCATGCAGTTCAACAGAAGCAGCGACGGCAAACTAACGCCTCTCCCCAAGCCGGCAGTCGACACCGGCATGGGTCTTGAGAGGCTCACCACGGTCATGCAGGGGGTCAAATCGAATTACGACACCGACCTGTTACGCGGCATTATCAGTTTTATCGAGGAACTTGCCGGTAAAAAATATGGCGACGACATCGACGATGACGTTTCCATGCGCGTCATGGCCGACCACAGCCGGGCTTCCGCTTACCTGATCGCCGACGGGGTTCTGCCCAGCAACGAAGGCCGGGGCTACGTGCTGCGCCGCATCATGCGGCGGGCCATGCGCCATGCCAAAATGCTTGGTTTCGAAGGTTCTGTCCTCCATAAAACCTCGACCTTTGTCCTCGAATCGATGGCAACGGCCTATCCGGAGGAAGCGGGCCGCAAGCAATTTGTCGCAAAGATCGTCAAGAACGAGGAAGAGCGGTTCATGCACACCCTCGACAAGGGGTTACGCATCCTCAACGACGAGGTGGATCAACTCAAAAAATCGGGGGCGAAGGTCATTCCCGGGCCGGTTCTGTTCAAGCTTTACGATACCTACGGCTTCCCCTCCGACCTGACCGGCGATATTGTTGAGGCGGAGGGCTTCACGATCGATGAAGCCGGCTTTGAACAATGTATGGAAGAACAGCGCAAAAAGGCCCGTGAGCATTGGAAAGGTTCAGGTGAAGAAGCGATCAGCGGTATTTATCGACAGTTGATTGAGCAGGGCTTCAAATCAATCTTCTGCGGCTACGATCAGCTGACCGACACCTCCCAGGTCACTGCAATCATCCACGACGGCGAACAGGTCAGCCAGGCCAAGGTCGGCGAACAGGTTGAAATCGTCACGGGATCGACCCCCTTCTACGGCGAATCGGGCGGCCAGGTCGGCGACCTGGGTGAACTGACCGGGACGGAAGGCAAGATGACCGTGACCGACACCAGGAAGCCCCTGCCAGGCCTGACCGTACACGTTGGCAAAATCACGGAAGGCGTTTTGCAGATTGGTCAGAAGGTGGATCTGGCCGTCGACGGAACGGCCCGTCAAGCCACAGCACTCAATCATACCGCGACCCATATCCTGCATGCCGTACTGGTCGAGGTTCTTGGAGACCATGTCAAACAGGCGGGCTCCATGGTTGCACCCAACCGGCTGCGCTTCGACTTCAACCATTTTTCGGCAGTCACCCCGCAAGAACTCCGACGGATCGAAACCGAGGTCAATCAGCACATCCGTGAGAATGCTGCCGTGGATACCGAGGAAATGGAACATGAGCAGGCGATTGCCGCCGGAGCCACAGCCCTGTTTGGTGAAAAATACGGGGAGCACGTTCGCGTCGTCAATCTCGGCGAGTTCAGTATGGAGCTCTGTGGGGGGACCCACACTTCGGCGGCAGGCGATATTGGCCTGTTCAAGATTGTCCAGGAAGCCGGCATCGCCGCCGGCGTGCGGCGCATCGAAGCAGTCACCGGAGCCGGAGCGCTGGCACTGGTCCAGCAGCAGGAAGACGCCATCAACCGGATGGCCGGCGTGGTCAAAAGCGACCGTTCCCAACTGGAGAACCGGCTGAACAGGATGGTGGAACGTCAGAAGGAACTTGAACGGGAGTTGGCAACCCTGGAAAGCCGGCTAAAAGCCGAACAGGCGGATGACATTCTGAGCCAGACCCAGGAGATCGAAGGGGTCAAGCTGCTGGCTGCCCAGGTCGAATCCGCAGACGGCAAAGGTCTGCGCGACATGGCCGACAAACTACGCGACAAACTGGGCAGCGGCGTGGTTGCTATCGGCTGTCCATATGAAGGCAAGGCGAATCTGCTGGTGGCCGTCACCAAGGATTTAACCGGCCGCCTGCACGCCGGCAAGCTGGTTGCAGCTCTCGCAGCCGAAGTGGGCGGACGCGGCGGTGGCCGCCCCGACCTGGCCCAGGCGGGTGGGGCGCAGCCTGAAAAACTCGAAGCAGCTCTGGCAAAAGTACCTGAGCTGGTTGCCAACGCACTGAACAGCTAGGAGGGTGTTGGAGTATTTTAAATAGTCCGACAGCCTCTCAACCCGGGAAAAGGAGCCCGCCGTGCGCATTCAAATGCTCGGCCAGCCCCAACTGAGCCAGGAACCATCATTGCCTACTATTCTGGCTGTTGACGACGAAACGGCAATCCTTGACCTCTGCGCGCGAGCTCTCAAGAACTACACGGTCCTGAAAGCGGCAGACGGCAAGCAAGCCCTTGACGTCCTTGCGAAGCACCACGTCGACATCGTCCTGACCGATGTCATGATGCCGGTCATGAACGGCCTCGATCTGCTGGAAGAGATCAGAAAAAAAGACCCTGGCCAGCTGGTCGTGATCATGACAGGGTTTGGCGAAAAGGATATCATTCTGCGGGCTCTGAAGGCCAAAGCAGACGACTTCATCCATAAACCGCTCAACCTGTTGCAGTTAAAAGCAACTATCGAAAACGTTCTTGAAAAGAAGCGCCTCAGCCAGGAACTTCTTCAACTCAAACAAATCGACCGGCTCAAAACCGATTTTCTGGGACTTGTCTCACACAAACTGCGCACACCAGCAACTTCAATCTCCCTGTTTATTCAGAACCTCGCCAGCGGTGCGGTCGATCCCGAGAACGAGGAGTTCGGGGCCGCGCTTAAGGCGATACATGAAGAATCAGACTACCTTGCCCACCTGATTCAGGATCTACTTTTCTACAGCGACGTCATCCTGCAGGCCGAAAATCCGGAACTGACCCAACAGGACCTCAGGGAAGTTGCGGTCTCAGCATTGGCTGAAAACCGTGCAGCGGCCGTAGCGAAGGGCCTGACGCTGCTGAACAATCTGACCGGCCACTGGCCCTCGCTCGCAATCGACAGGCACCATATCAGCTTCACTCTGAGTGCCCTGCTCGACAATGCCATCAAATTTACCCCTCCTGGCGGCCAGATCAGTCTTGCCGGCAAGGTCGAGGAAGCGAGCGTCTCGCTTTCGATCAGCGATAACGGCCCGGGGATCTCCTCCGATGACCTCCCCAAGGTGTTCGAAAAATTCTATCAAGTCGACCCGACCCACACCGGCCAGGTCCGGGGTTTCGGTTTGGGGCTTTTCTACGCGCGCAAGTTTATCGAGGACCACGGCGGCAAACTCGTTCTGGACAGCCAACCTGGCAAAGGGACAACCGCGACTTTGAGTCTGCCGCGCCCCCGGCTCAGTTAGAAGCCCTCACCCCTTTTTCTGGGTTTTCGGTAGAGATCCAAATTTACAATAAGTCGTGATTTATAAGAAACATAGCAGACCAATCGAAACTCCACTTTCAACCTGTCTGCAAGCAGGGGAAGCTTATACCTAGGCAAGGTTGCGGCTCGGCGCCGGGACAAAGAGCCCCAGACCCCAGACTCAAATTGTTAGGGCGCGTTTTTTTAGCCTGCGTAGATAAAACTTCTTCCCTTCATAATCAGTTGCAAAGATACGGTCTTGGACGACCAGGTTATCAATAAGTGCCCAGTCAGCTCCGGCCTTTGCCAAAAATTTGCGCACCGCCTCCTCCTGCATTGGATGTACGGCAACAATGTTTAACAGGTCCTCCTCAACATTTCCTGATAAAGAAAAAGCATTGCCCTCATAGCCAAACAAACATTCAACATCTTCAACCCTCTTGCTGACAACTTGATAGGCCATGTTCAGGACATTTTCAGACGGAGGGTACACCCACCTCTCGGCAGGCGGCCTTGTGGGAACCGACAGATATGCCTTGACTGGTTTAAGCTGCCCCAATAAGTCGGCCACCTTTTTGATATCATCTGGGCTGTCATTAACGCCGCGAACAAGCATTGTCTCTGTGACCAACTCCCCCTCATATTCTTCAGCAAACCGGAGCATCGCCTCCCAAATGATGGCTAGGTTCAAGTCATGATGGGGCCGGTTAATGCGCCGCCAGATGTCTTTTGGTACGGCATCTACCTTGAGAGAGACCCAATCTGCTTTAGCCAAATCATCCCTGACGCTTTTCTGCCAGATGAGGGAGGCATTGCTGATCACGGCAATCTTTACTCCCAGAGGCCTCAACAGGTCAATTGCCCTGCCGAGGTTTATATCCAACGTCGGTTCACCGTCAGAGACAAAGGTTAGAAAATCAATGGCTTCCCCCACCTCCATGACCTTGCTTATCTTCTTTTCAACCTCCGTCAAAATGGTCTTGGGATCATAAAATGGTTGCCTGGTAATCTGCATCGTATCCGTCCTGCCAACCTGGCAATATACACACGAGTAAGAGCATACCTTTGGAGGGATATTGTTAATCCCCAGGCTGCGGCCGAGGCGTCGAGATGGAACGGGACCAAATGTAATTTTAGATAAACTCATGGTTGAATAATTCTCTCCTGTTTTTTTTCCAGCATGGCAGTGATTAACTTTATTGTAACTCCTCACCGCTTATTCCTTTCCCTACACCTACATTTATAAAATATTCTCGGTATTCTTCTTCAAATATGTGTCTGGCCAATTCTCCCGAACAATGACAGGGGGCAACATATCTCACTCCTAGGTGTTTGAAAGTAGCAACAATTTTTTTTAGTTCTTTCCGGCTATTATTTAGCAAATGAAATCCTCCCATCGTTAAGAGAACTTCATCATCACGAATTAAATTCTTTGCCTCATTGATGATCTCCACAATGCCTGGATGCGCACATCCCGTTATCACAACAACCCCTCGCTCGGCTTGAACTATTAAAGATTGTTCTTTTATACAAGTGCCAAGTTCACCGGTTGAATAGACATTTTCGCAAATCCTTGTGGGACCATGAACCTCTCTTATTTCGATTCCAGAGCTTTTAAGTTTATCTTTTAATTTTGCGGGGAAAGACTGAGGCAGATAAACCGTAACCGCAGGATTCATTGCTAGAAATCTCTCTAATCCCCCAATATGGTCGCCATGAATATGAGAGAGTACCACTATGTCTATCTCGTCGGGATCAATACCCAGCTTCTTCATATTGGCCAACAACACTGTACCGTCGCCACCAGTATCAAAAAGAATCGTTTTTTTGGCTGCCCTGAGGAGACAGGAAAAACCCCAGCCAGTTGCCAGTCCTTTCCGGAAGGGGTTATTGTCGTAAATAATGGTTATGTTCAGATTCTTCATCGCCAGCGTGGAGCTATTTTCCGGTTTTTTCTTCATGATTGCCCTGTCCATACCTTCTGCAGAAAAGGGCAAAAGGCACATCCAACATATCAAAGCGAATAGGAAAAAAGGGTAGCCCATACTTTGGTAAAATTTCCTAATGCGCCATTTCCAGGCGCTAATGAAGCCACTCTTCAGCATGGATCAATCCTTGAGCGTAATCCTCATGCCAGCGTGCCGGCACAGGCCTTGTCTCATAGAGCGCAGCTCTTTCGGCCTCGAGGAGAAGACGTTTTCGGCCCATAAAATCAGCTGCACAATACACCTGTTTACCAGCTTCTGCTGAAAGAGCGTCCAGCCATTTGAGCCCCTGTTGGTCACGCATGAGGTGATGATCGAGGATGAGGATATCCACAGTAGCAGCCAAACGCAGGGCGTTCTGCCAGGCTACTGTACGCAGCTCATCTGTGAGTGTCTCAAGATAGAGTGGTGGTCCCGCAGCAAGGACGATATCTGCCTGCCAAGCGATGATAAAATCAACGGTAGCAGGATCCAACAACTGGATATCCGAGGTATGCAGGAAAACTTTGTCGCCCAAATTAATTCGAGTCATCATAACAGTGCCTCGCTTACTGCCTTTGGCTCCATGCGACATGGCTTTTGAGAAGGTCATGGGGCCATCAGAGATGCCCTCAGCCACATGGAAATTCGGGCCCAGGAGTTCCCTTAAATCTTGGGCGCGCTGTTTCATTTTC
>DAOVNV010000061.1 GCA_030630015.1 Desulfuromonadales bacterium
CTCTCCCCGTGACGGTCCTGGGCGATTCTGAGCGCCTCGAGGTTGGACAATGGGCGCTGGCAATCGGCAATCCTTTCGGCCTTGACAGCACACTCACCGTTGGCGTGATCTCTGCCACCGGACGGGCAAATGTCGGGATCGAGGACTATGAGGATTTTATCCAGACCGATGCTTCGATCAACCCCGGGAATTCCGGCGGTCCTCTGCTCAACATCTATGGCGAGGTGGTCGGCATCAATACGGCGATTGTTGCTGCCGGTCAGGGGATAGGTTTTGCCATTCCGATCAACCTGGCAAGCCTGATAGCCGACCAGTTGATGACCAGTGGCGAGGTTACTCGCGGCTGGCTTGGGGTCGGAATCCAGCCGCTTGATCCTGCCCTGGCGGAGTCTTTCGGCCTTGACAGGGTGACCGGTGCGTTGATCAACAAGGTGTTGCCGGGGACTCCTGCAGATATGGCGGGGATACAACGCGGCGATATTCTCCTGACCTTTAACGGTAAAGAGATCCGGGGGGTTCGCGAACTGCAGTTGCTGGTGGCAAGCACCCCGATCGGTACTAGAGTGCCGGTCGAGATTCTGCGGGATGGGACCACCCTGACGCTGACGGTCGAACCTGCCGAGCGTGATGATGAACTTTTCCGCTCCGGGAACGACATTAAAGGCGACAGTTGGCTGGGAATGACTCTCGGGGAGGACGCTGAAGGACTCAGGGTTCGTTCTCTCGAGCCGGGCAGTATCGCTGCTGTCAGCGGGGTCATGGCGGATGACGTCCTGATTTCAGTCAATCAGCAGGAATTGAAAAGGCTCGATGATTTGCTGGAGGTCCGACAGACCCTGAAATCCGGCCGCAATGTAGCTCTTTTGCTGCGTCGTGGAGATGCTATGCTGTACCTGTCTATACCTATCCCCGCAGGGAATTAAATATAACCTGAACTCCTATACGATATACTGCTGAGCTGCAATGGAGGAATTATGGCAAAACTGGTAGACAACCCCAAACTGGCGTTTCGGCTTGCCCGGGCGATCGTTTCGGATATCGCTCTTTACAATCCGGAGAAGGTCAAGGAGGGGATCAAGAATGATTCTATCTTTGAAATCCTCACGGAAGAACTCCAGGAGGGCAGGGACCACTTCCACGGGCGGGTTTCCCCGGAGCTTGAAGACCGCGATCACTTGTATGATCGTGCGATCGTGGATGTCATGATCAGACAGGCCGGAAAAATCGAGAGTTCGATCTGGTAGCCGCATTGGAAAGGCGAACCCTGGAAGTTCCCTTCGATGCTGCTCCAGACCGTCTTGACCGGTTTCTTGTGGGAGCTTTTCCCGACCTGACCCGGTCACAGATAAAGCGCTTGATCGACGAAGGGTCGGTGTTGCTGGATGGGGCGGTGGCAAAATCGGCGCTGAAGCTTCGCGGTGGAGAAACTGTTTCGGTGACCCTGCCGGAGCCCTCGCCGGTCGAAACTGTGCCGGAAGCGATCCCCCTGACGATTCTTTACGAGGATTCTTCCCTGATTGTCATTGACAAACCAGCGGGCATGGTTGTGCATCCTGCCCCCGGTCATCCGGGCGGGACACTCGTTAATGCATTGCTGCACCATTGCGAAGACCTTGCCGGGATTGGTGGTGAACTGCGGCCCGGTATCGTTCACCGCCTTGACAGGGATACCTCAGGCGTCATTGTTGCCAGCAAAAATGATCATGCTCACTTGGACCTGGCACGGCAGTTCAAGGAGCATTCCAGCCAGCGTCGTTACCGTGCGCTGGTACATGGTCTGGTCGAACCGTCTGAGGGAACGATCGACCAGCCGATCGGTCGGCATCCTGTGCATCGCAAGAAGATGAGTACCCATTGCCGGCACGGCCGGAGGGCAGTGACCCATTGGCGGGTTTTGCGCCGTTACGAGCTGGACCGACTGAGCTTGCTGGAGCTCAGGCTCGAAACCGGGCGAACCCATCAGATCCGCGTTCACCTGTCGGCCTTGGGCTACCCTGTCGCCGGGGATCCGCTTTACGGCAATCCGCGCTTGGCACGGGGGCTCGAAGATGCCGAGTTGGGGCGTCTGATCGGTGGGCTGAACCGCCAGTTTCTACATGCCTGGCTGCTTGGTTTCACGCACCCGGAAGCTGGGCAGTACCAGGAATTCCATTCGCCGATGCCGCCAGAATTGCAGGGCATCCTTGATTTTCTGGAAGAAAAATACACCGCTGCTTTAAACTCCGGGCAACATCCGGGATAAATTAGAACCTGACTCACTGAGTCAGGTAGAAAAGAGATTATGAATACGACGCGTCAGGGGAAAATAAGCTATCTGCAGCCTGACTGGGCAGCTGACTTTCCGGTTGTTGCGGGCTTTACCACCCGCCATGGCGGGGTCAGCCGTGCGCCCTTCAATTCGTTGAATCTGGGGACAAATACGGCCGATCTAGAAGCGCATGCCGAAGCGAACCGTGCTGCAATGGCGAGGGCCTTTGATCTTCCTCCCCATCTCCTGCTCACGGTCAGGCAGGTTCACGGCACCGGCATCCTGGCTGTCAATGAACCGAATTTCGATCTTTCGCACTTCCTGCGGGTGGAGAGTGATGCGATCATTACCAACCAGTCAGGGATCATGGCCGGAGTTTTGGTTGCCGACTGCTTCCCTGTGGTCCTGTATGATCCTGACGGCCCTGCCGCCGGTGTTGTCCATGCCGGATGGAAGGGGGCTGCAGCAGGGCTGATCGGTCAGACCGTTCAGGCCATGCAGGACCTGTTTGGCAGCCGCCCGGACCGTCTGCGGGCGGCGATCGGGCCGGGGATTGGTGCACACAGCTACGAGGTTGACCGTCCGGTGCGTGATGCGTTTCGTGAAGGCAGCGGCCAGTGGGAGCGGATTGCCAGCGAAACCCGTCTGGGTCACTGGCAGCTTGACCTCAGGCTGAGCTGTCTGCTTCAGCTTGAAAAGGCCGGCATTGCCAGGAACTCTGTCGACATTGTTGACGAATGTACCTGCTGTCATAAGGAGAAATTCTTCTCGCACAGAAGGGATAACGGGCGTACCGGTCGGCAGATGGGGTTTGTCCTGCTTCCTTAGGACATGAGGAGATTCGTTCATGGATAAAGCACACATCCTGATCATCGAAGATGATCCCAGTATTTGCGAACTGCTTTATTCCCGCATGAAAAAATTGGGTTGCCGTCCTACCGTCGCGCAGTTTGGGGAAGAAGGATTGAGTCTGATCGAGAACGACCCCCCTGATCTGCTTATCCTGGATCTGCAATTGCCTGGCATGAACGGTCTGGATGTCTGTCGGGCGGTGCGCCGTGATCCCTGGATGAGCAAAATCCCGGTACTCATGTTGACTGGAAAATCGGAGGAAGAAGATATGATTGCCGGCCTGGAAGTGGGGGCCGATGATTACATGACCAAGCCATTTTCGGCGAAGATTCTCGATGCACGGGTCAAGGCCTTGCTGCGTCGCGGGCACTCCCTGACTGAAGGATTTGTGCATTCCGATGCTGAAGATGCCGTCGATGACGGTGTTCCTCGTCTGGTGGTCCAATCCCTTGGAAAATGTGAACTGAGATTGGGGGAAACAAGCTTTCACTGTGTCGAGCAGTTCAGCCCGGCGCAGCGGCAGCTGCTGGCTATGCTGCTGGTCACGCCGGCGGGCAAGCTCTCCCAGGAAGCTGTCCAACTGGCTTTTTGGCCGGACAGTTCTGAGGCGCGGGCGCGGTCCAGCTTCGATTCCCTGCTTTCCCGCGTGAGGCGCACCCTTGAACAGGGTTTTCCCGGTATCGACAGCAAAGTGTACCTGGCCGTGCGGCGTGGCATCCTCAGCCTGGAGCATGTAAGGGTTGACGCCCACGAGTTTCAGAGATTGAGCCGGAGGGGGATTCAGCAGGTATCAACGGGCGATTTCTGGCAGGCAGAAATTTCCTTTTCGTCGGCATTCAGCCTGTGGCAGGGGACTTTCCTGCCCGGAGATTTCGGCAATGAGGCCGCAGCACAGTACCAGGACGAGCTTGAGCAACATTATCTTGAAGCGAGTCAGGCCTTTGCCCGTCTGCTGGCGCAAAGCGGCCGTTTGGACGAAGCCCTCAAGGTTATCGAGTATGCTCGTAGGTACGACTCCCTCAATGATAATCTCGTTCAATTACATTACCGGCTTCTTCTTGCCCGGAATCAGCCTGCTCAGGCACGCAGCCTGCTTGGCAGTTATCGTCAGGTGCTTGAGCGGGAAAAATACTCCGAAGAGGAGATCCTCGAGATATTCTCCCAGTTTCCGCAGAGTCCACCTGCAGGCGATTGGCTGACATCAGATTAGCGGTTCGTGTCTTCCGGGGGTTGTTGTTGGGAAATAAAAAAGCATCTTTTTTACAAAAAAATCATTTTTAGCATCCGATTTGCGTCAAATTTGAGAGATTTTTGAGATGTGATCTGTATACTAACCAGCAAAAATCAGTTGGTTTGCAGGCCATCTTGTTATCATTTGAGAGCATATGCTCTTTTCGGAGGGGCCTCCGCCGCCAGGCGGAGGCTTTTTTTTTGAGAAATTTTTGAGAAGTGTCTGATATAAAGAGAGGTACAGGATTTATTTCCTGCCTCCGTTCCACGGAAACGGCCCGAGTCATTCTGACCCGGGCCGTTTCTTTTTGCTCATTTCGTTTCTGCTTGAGCTCTCTTCTCGAGTTTGCCGAAAGACTCATTAAAAATTTCAAGCAGTTTGAGATTCTGCTTGGACAGCATGATAGCGTCGCCGACGATGGCATAATACAGAATGCTCAAGCGGGTTTTTGAAGAGTTGTCCATGATCCTTTCCCGCTGCAGGGCATTCAGATCATCAGCCAGATCTCTGATTTGGCGATGTTTCTCAGTGAGGTTTTGAACGTTGGCTGTCTTTTTCTGGGTGAAGGTCCTCTCGACTTCAAGCAGAATGTCATTCAGCATCTGCCGAACCTGCTGGAGTTCTTCGATCTGTACTCGGAGGAGCCCCTTGTGCTGGTTGCCGACGTGTGTGTAGGCCCGCAGCACGATATCCCTGTGGCCGTTGGTCAATTTCTGCAGACGGCGGACCGTTTGGGGATACTGGTGGGAAATTGATAGACCGCTTTGCTGCAAAAGGCGCATGGCCTTGAGGATATTCGCACTGATGATATTTGACCACTTCTGGGTTTGTTTGAGCTTTTTCCGCTCCACCGTCAGCCGGTCGAAGTCCTGCAGGAACAGGGCATCAAGGGTGTTGTCCAGTGATTTGCGAATTTCCTCGAGCAACAAGCTCATATGCCCGAATGATGTTTCGACACCTTTTTGAGGGGTTTCTATGTTCTCCAGGTTGAAGATTTTCTGTTTCTTGGTCTCCAGGCTTATGGCCTGATGTTTGCGGTGCGCATGCCAGATCAATACTGCGGCCAACCCCAACAGGGCGATGACGCCGAACCCTTTACCATAGAAGATGATTGCAGCAAAGACCCCGGCAAACGAAAAGGCCATAACTGCCGTCATGAACCAACCGCCAATGACGGTCAAAACACCTGTGACCCGGTAGACTGCACTCTCCCTGCCCCAAGCTTGATCAGCAAAAGACGAGCCCATGGCAACCATGAAAGTGACATAGGTGGTGGAGAGGGGCAGTTTGTTGGCGGTGGCATAAGAGACAACCGCGCTGGCAACCATCAGGTTGACTGATGCTCGCAGTAGATCGAATGATGGTTTTCGCTCGCCATCAGGCACAGAGCGGAAGGATCTTGGGTCGGTTCTTCGGTTGATCAGAATCCGGATTCGACGAGGAATAATGTGTCTCAAAAGCTCAGAAAAGTGCAGGATCAGTCGTACAATGGCGCGTGAGAGGAAGATCGATTCAAAACGTTCGTGACCTTCTTCCTGCTGCCCCAGGCTGATTTCCGTTTCAGTGACGGTCCGTGCCTTTTTAGAAAACCACAGGGTGACCACCATGATCAGGCCGGCTATGAGCAGAAAGATCGTTTCCGATTGAACCTTTTTGCTGAGGGCCCCCATGGTAATCGTTAGGGGGTCTCCCGCAGCGATGGCCGCTTTGTAGGAGTGAACTCCGGCCAGGGGAACGCCGATGAAGTTGACCAGATCGTTGGCGGCGAAGGCCATGGCCAGAGCAAAGGTCCCGATCAAAACAATCGGTTTGAGGATATTGACTTTGAAAACAAGCAGGATCTGGAGCAGGATTGCCGAAACGATAAAAATGACCAGCAGGATCAGGGTGGTATGCGATTTGATCCAGATAACATTTTCAGTGGTAATGAAAGAAGCCCCCTTGGCGCCTTTGACCAGAATGAAATAGGTAATGGAAGTCAGGGCGACCCCGCCCCAAAGTGCACCGTAGCGATTAAGCTTTTGCTTGTAGTTGAATGTAAACAGGATACGGGTCAAAAACTGCACGAGGGCGCCGCAAAAAAAGGCGATAACCACCGACATCAAAATACCCATGATGATCATCATCGCCTTGGCGGTATTGATATATTGAACAAAAGTTATCAGGCTGTCACCCGCTGCAAGAATCTTCAGCAGGGAGACAGCGACGGCAGCACCGAGTAATTCGAAGATGATGGATACGGTTGTCGATGTTGGCAGCCCGTAGGTGTTAAACAGGTCCAGTAGGAGAATATCGGCGATCATTACGGCGAGGAAGATCGTCAGCAGTTCCGGCATGGTGAAGAACTGGGGATGAAAGATTCCCTTGCGCGCGACTTCCATCATTCCGCCGGAGAAAGTGACGCCGGCCATGATGCCGAAACTGGCAATCACCATGATGGTTGCTCGTGAAGCCACCCCGGAGCCGATTGAAGAATTGAGAAAATTGACGGCGTCGTTACTGACACCTACCATGATATCTAAGACCGCGATGATGACGAGGAGGCCAACTCCGATCAGGAAAATTTCGGTACCCATCTCTTGAATTTCTCTCCATTGAGTTTGTTGTCATCCAAAAAAATTGGATAGCAACGCATTCGTTGTCATGTCGCGGCAAAATACTTGAAGACCTAACTGGTTGTCAATAGCGGAGGATGCGGATAGTCAGACAGCCGCCTATGGAGTGCATTGCCGCATAAACCGGTTCCAGCTGTCCAGGTAAGGCTTGCCCCCCCTGTCGAAGGTCTCATTGTGATCAGCGCCAGGGATCCAGACCAGTTCTTTTGGTCCGGGGGCCTGTTCATACAGAGCTCGGGCCATGCCGGGCGGGCAGATTTCGTCCTTTTCTCCGTGGAAAATTAACAGGGGACTTTTCAGTTTCCCGATCTTTTCAAGATTATCGTAGTCAGCTCCTATCGCCCAGCCGAGCAGGAGATAGAGCAGGGGGTAGTGGGTTCTGCCCATGGCTCCGACTGAGGTGAAAGGGGACTCAAGAATGAGCCCGGCCGGGGAATTGTCCAAGGCCGTCTGCAGGGCGACGGCGGCCCCTATGGAACGGCCGAAATAAACCATTTGGTCCGGTTTCCAGCCGCGCTGCCGGAGAAATTCAAGGGCACCCAGAGCATCGCTGTAGGTGCCTGGCTCACTCGCTTTTCCGGCGCTCTGGCCATATCCCCGGTAGTCAAAAATAAAAACGTTGGTGCCCAAACGATGAAGAAAGAGCAGATTGTCGAGGCGGTGGGACATGTTGCCGGCGTTGCCCATAAAGAAGAGCACCAGCGGAGATTCCGGCCGGCCGGGGATCAGCCAGCCGTTCAGGAGCGTACCGTCGGCAGCCTCGAAGCGGACCTCCTCGTAGCCCAGATCATAAAGCTCCGGGGTCGCCACCAGGTTCGGGTCGGGAAAGTACAGGAAGTGGTGCTCAAGGGCGGACCGGACAGGCGCGGTCATCATCAGGCAGACTCCAGCAGCAAGCCACAAAGCAGGATGACGCAGAACTTTAATGATGAAAGGCATAATGGGCTTCATGTTGGTATCATGACTCTTCCATCGTAACTATTCAGCATCTCAGCGAGGGCATGTGGACTACAGCCATTGCCTGCGTCCAATGTTGTCACTTAACTTCCCGCAAGCAACAGCTATAGTCCACATGCTGTGCCGGTTAGTCAGACCGCTGAATAGTTACCTCGGACCGTTATAGCTGCTTTTCATGATCAAGGCAACGCTCAGCCTTTTCAGTCAGAGGGATTTCTGGTATAAGGACATGAGTTTTCACGCAGGCAACAGAAACGCTTCCCGGCGGATCAATCCTTTTATGTCCTCAGGCATCTTGTCCAATTCTTCGGTAGACCACGAACCTGCCATCCTCCCGCGTTCAGAACATTCGATCTCTCGCAAGCAGATCGATGACAATACGCTCAAGGTGCTGTATCGGCTGTACCGCAATGGTTATCGCGCCTACCTGGTCGGCGGCGGGGTCCGTGACCTGCTGCTTGGACGCAAGCCTAAGGATTTCGATGTCGGCACCGATGCGACGCCAGCCCAGGTCAAGAAGCTGTTCCGCAACTGCTTTTTGGTCGGAAGGCGTTTTCGGCTGGCCCATATCTGTTTCAGTCGCAAGGATGTGGTGGAGGTTGCGACCTTTCGACGCCAACCGAGTCTGGAAGAGCTGCCTGAAGACCCCACGGAGCATTTTTTCCTGGTTCAGAACCAGTTCGGCACCCCCCGTGAGGATGCTTTTCGGCGCGACTTTACGATCAATGCCCTCTTCTATGATATTGCCAACTTCTCGGTGATCGATCATGTCGGCGGCCTGGCTGATCTTGAAGCACGGCGTTTACGGGTGATCGGTGATCCCCCAGTCCGTTTTGCGGAGGATCCGGTCCGTATGCTGCGTGCCCTGGAGTTCGAAGCCAGGCTTGATTTCAGCATTGACCAGGAAGCTCTGGAGGGGATTGCCGCCTGCACGCCGCTGATTGTTGAGGCGGCTCCGGCGCGGGTCCGTGAGGAACTGCTGGAATTATTCCGCCATGGCGTTGCCGGAAAGGTGCTGCGCCGAGCTGATGAGATCGGCCTGTTGAACCCCATGCTGGGAGGCTATGCGGGTGACGACGTCACCTTTGCCCTGCTTGATCTGCTGGATGGCGAGACGGCTTCCGGCAGGCGCTGTGAAGAAGCATTGGCCCTGGCTGCGCTCTTCGTGCACTCGTTTCTGAGCGAATGTCCGGTTTCCACTGATCTGAGGATTGCTGAAGTTCTGCAGACAGCAAACCTTGCCTTGGCACCCTACTGCAATCATTTCCGTATCGCACATGGGATACGGCACCAGGCCAAGGATATGCTGATTGGCTGCTACCGCTTCGCCAGGGGGCGGGGGCGCAAGGGTGAGCGGCGTTTCCTGCAGCACCCGGCCACCCCCCGGGCGCTCGCCCTGTTCGAACTCTGGACCCGGGCGAGCGGCGGCGACCCTGAACAGGTGAACATCTGGCGTGACGCCCTGCGCGACAAGGACGAGACTCCTTCTGACAAACCGAAAACGCGCCGCAGACCTCGGCGGCGGCGCAATCGCCCAAAACCGCGAGGGTAAGTCGTGTGGGAGTGGCCTCCCGGTCGCGAATGGTTTTAAGATTGGTCAAGTTCGCGGTCTGGAGACCGCTCCTACAGCGTTTTCGCCACTCGCCACTGGTTTCAAATCTCCTTCAACAATTCCCTGAGACGCCCCACCTCTGCTTTCGTCAAGCGGCGATCCCGAAACACGGCTGCCTGGTAAATCCTGGCAAACTCCCGGCAGGATTTGTTGTCCAGGCGTTCCGCCAGTTCCGTTAAACCGAACTGGTGTGATGCTGCCTCCGGACCGTAGCGGCAACCCAGTCGTGTGCGCAGGTCCCCGATGAGACGGGCTTCTACGGACAGCCTGGGCCTTCTTCGATACCACCAGGCCCCCCCTCCAGCCAGACCGAGCGCTGCCATGCAACTCCAGGTTGTCGGAGATATTCTGCCGGGGCGCAGCTCGCGCAGTTGCTCCCGGGCGCCGTGAAAGACCCTGATCTGGCGGCCGAGGTCAAAAATAACGACGGTCTGAATCCAGTAATAGTTGAAGGCGTCGGTCAGGCGCTGCAGTGTTCCCAGTCCCGTGGTTTGTCGATTGAACAGGGCCGTTTCGGCATTTTGAGCCCACTGGCTCGGGTCTATCCGCACCCAGCGGTTCTCGTCCGTCAGAACTTCCACCCAGACATGGGCCATATCCTCTGTCACTAGATAGTAGCCGCCCAGGCCGTTGTAATCGCCGCCCAGGTAGCCGCCGACCAGGCGGGCCGGGATGTCAAGCAGGCGGGCCAGCGTGATGTAGGACGAGGCGAAGAATTCGCAATAGCCGCGCTTCTTGCCGAACAGGAAGTCGTCAATGGGGTCTTTGCCTCCCGGCAGATCGTCCTGGGCATACACCAGTTCCTGGCTCCGGAAAAAGTCGGCCAGGGACGCCAGGCGCGATGCGGTGTCGGGATTTTGCGAGGTAATCTCTACGGCGACATTCCGGACGCGTTGCGAAATGGCTTCAGGCAGCGTCAGATAGAAGGGGCGCGGTAGCTTGCCGATCGAGCGCAGTGCCGCACCCGGTTGGGCCGTCACTTCAATGCTGTAGCGATGGTCAAGCGCGCTTCGAGCGAAAAAGATTTGATCCTCTGCCTGGCGGTGCCGGATGCCTGAGACCAGCGTCGGCCGATCAAGGGTGATCAGGTAGCGCTCCTGGCGGGGTTCCGGATAAATGGTCAGGCGGATCGGGTGGCCGCCCTCGATCCTGACAGGTCCTTCCCTGGGTGGTTCCACCCTGATCCACTGATTCCCCAGCGGTTGGTTGAGAATCAGGGCCCTCCAGTAGCGCTGGTCTGCCGGAAGTTCCTGGACTTCTGCGCGAAAAGCCAGTTGCTTGACGGTTGAGAGTTGGGCGAAGGCCCCCGGCTGAACGACTTCAGACAAGCCGGCGGTTGCCTTGCTGACCGGGTTGAGGAAGTTCCAGAGCGGGTGGCGGGTGCGCGGCAGGATTGTGAAAAACACCAGCATCAGCAGCAGGGACACCAGCGGCAGGATCAGGGCGACGCGCACCGTTTTCATGAGATCCTGGCGGGGCAGCACCAGCCGGTGCTCCGTGACGAACACGGTCAGCAGAACCAGGCCGATCGTGACCGCAAAGATCATCAGCACCAGGTAGATGATAAAGCCGATGTCGAGACTGAGCAGGGAGGAGCCGGCCAGTATGAAAAGACCCAATACAAAAATCTGCAGGTAATCACGCGCCTGCTTGGAAGAGAGCAGGCGCACGATCAACAGGACCGTCAAGGCATGTACGACCGGGGTGGCAACATCATCCCGGGTGATCTGCAATGTGTAAAACAGCACGCCGGCGATGGCGATCAGTGTCGAGGCCATGCCGTGCAGTGGATAGCGCTCCTGCCGGTCACACCAGACGCCTGCGGCGATAGCACCCAGAGCCAGGCTGAGCACAGGCAGGTCCAGAAACGGCATGACCGGTGCCAGGCCAAGCAGGGCCACCGTGCTGACCAGAATATCCAGTGGTGTTTTAATCCTGACCATGGGTGGC
>DAOVNV010000174.1 GCA_030630015.1 Desulfuromonadales bacterium
ATCTCTTTATCCGCCTGAAACCCACACTTACAAACAGCCCAATAACAAAAACATGGAAAAGTGTTTTATAAGCTCTGGATACCAACCACCCTTCAAGGTGATGTAACAGAATGTAAAGCAGTGTTTTATTTCTGTCAACCACATAATTTACAAAAAAACCAGTACGATTGCTAAAGATCGTAATTTCAATTACTTAGAAATTTAAAAAAGCTTATGAATTCATTAAAATGGGTTTTATAAATACACGGTTTATGCCATAGCCACTTCCTGCTGACAGTGAAATATAACGTAGTTTTGTTCTTTTATATAAAATGTTGTTTTACGAGATCAAAATAGGATTTTCTTGCACGAAAACGGCTAGATAGAGAGATCTCCATCTAGCCGAGAATTGGGAAGGGTCGGATAAACGATTAACGATTTACAAGCTGCTAGTCACTTACGGCAATCCACTCAATCTCAATCAACGCTCCCTTGGGGAGAGCAGCAACCTGTACGCAGGCACGCGCCGGCGGCAGATCACTAAAGAAACGGCCATAAATCTCGTTGACCGTGCCAAAATCAGCAAGATCTACGAGATAGATCGTCGTCTTGACAATATTTTCGAATTCCAGGCCTGCAGCACGCAAAACAGCCTGCATATTTTTCATGACCTGCTCTGCCTGTGCGACAATATCCGCTCCAACTATTTCTCCGCTAACCGGGTCAAGTGGGATCTGCCCTGAAAAGAACACCATCCCCCCCACACGCACCCCCTGGGAGTAGGGTCCAATCGCTGCCGGGGCATTTTCTGTTGAAATTTGTTCTTTTTTCATCGATGAACACCTTTCTTTAGTCACTCTGGTCAAAAAGGATCCGTTCCACCTTATGCACCCCCTTAACCTTGCGGGCGACATCCATAAGCTGCTTCAAATGATTGAGATCGCGCACTTCCACTTCAAAACTGAAAACCCCCCTGCCCTCGGAGGTGGCATAAGCGTTGGCCCGGATAATGTTCGCATCACACTGGGCAATGGCACTGCTTAGACTAGCCAGGATACCTCTCTGGTCATTGCTGAAGATCTTGATCTTGGCAGGCCTGGCTGCTTCCTTCCCGCTGTCCCAGGCGACCTCAATGCGCCGGTCTGGATCCGTCTCCAGAACCTTGGGGCAGTTCGCCACATGGACAGTCACGCCGCGCCCACGCGAGATAAAACCGACAACCGGATCTCCCGGCAGGGGGTTGCAGCACTTGGCGAAACGGACCATGATGTCATCCAGCCCCTGCACCCTGACCGCGCTGACCGGCTTTTTCCGGATTTTGTCAAAGACTTTACCGAGACGACTGGGCCTGGCCGTGTCGCTCTTGACATCATCGGGGATCAGGCGACCCAGCACCTGGCCGCTGGTCACCTTGCCATAACCGACAGAGGCAAGCAGATCATCTGTATTTTTCAATCCGAGATCGTCCAATGTCGTGGACATGCTATCAAGTGCCAAGGCCCGATTGAAACTATAGCCATACTTGCGTAAATCTTTTTCAAGAATTTCGCGCCCCAGTTCGAGACTTCTTTGCCGTTCCTGTTCCTTGACCCAGTGGCGTATACGATTCCGGGCCTTGGAAGACTTGACGAACCGCAACCAATCCTTGCTGGGCGTCTGTTTGGGGGAGGTCATCACGTCGACGATATCACCATTTTTGAGAATGGTTTTAAGCGGCACCAGACGACCGTTCACCTTGGCCCCGGTGCAGCGATGGCCGACATCGGAATGCACGCTGTAAGCAAAATCGACAGGCGTGCTCTCCTTGGGAAGTTCTTTGACATCCCCGTCAGGGGTAAAGACATAGACCTCTTCGGGGAACAGATCCACCTTGACTGTGCTCATGAACTCCCCGGAGTCTTTTAACTCCTTCTGCCATTCCAACAGTCCCCTCAGCCATCCGAACCGGGCGTCCTCTCCTCCCCTGGCCGCAGCTTTGCCCTCCTTGTATCTCCAGTGTGCGGCGATCCCTTCCTCGGCGATACTGTGCATATCTGCGGTCCGGATCTGGACCTCCATCCGCTGTCCACCCGGGCCAATCACGGTCGTATGCAGAGACTGGTACATATTCGCCTTCGGCATCGCGATAAAATCCTTGAACCTGGCTGCAACCGGTTTCCAGGAGGCATGAATGACGCCCAGCATGGCATAGCAGTCACGAACCGACTGCACAATGATACGGAACGCGATCACATCATAGACTTGCTCGTAATCAAGCTCCTGCCTGACCATTTTGTTATGGATGGAATAAAGGTGCTTCAGACGCCCCTGAACTTCCCCGTCAATGCCATGCTCGTCAAGAATTCTTTCCAGCTTCAGCTTGACCTGCGCCACGTAAGTATCTCTTTCCTCACGATGCTGGGCGATATTGTCAGCGAGGTGCCTGTAAGCGTCCGGTTCGAGATAGCTGAACGAAAGATCCTCGAGCTCACTTTTGATCCAGCTGATGCCAAGACGATTGGCCAGGGGTGCGTAGATTTCCCGGGTTTCCTGCGCGATCCGCTGCTGGGTTTCTGCTGACTGGTGCTCGAGTGTGCGCATATTGTGCAGGCGATCAGCCAGCTTGACCATGATAACGCGGAGATCGCGGGCCATGGCCAGCAGCATTTTGCGGAAGTTTTCAGCTTGGCGCTCTTCCCTGGTACGAAAGGTGATCTTGCTGAGCTTGGTGAGCCCATCAACCATGTCAGCGACTTCATCACCAAACAGTTGCCGCAGTTCGTCGATGGTGGCCAGAGTATCTTCGAGGGTATCGTGCAACAGGCCGGTGACCACGGTCGGCACGTCCATGTGCAGACGGGTCAGAACATAGGCGACCTCCAGGGGATGAGTCAAGTAAGGATCGCCGGATAGACGGACCTGTCCCTGATGCACTTTGGCCGAAAAAACATAGGCCGTGCGCAGGACATCCAGATCGGCGCCATCGTGGTATTTCTGAACTGCTTCGAGAATATCGTCGATACGAATCATATCAGACGTCTATCAGGCGGAATGCGTACCAAAAGGGATGCCGGCCTTTTGGGGCCGGCATCCGGGAAGCTCCACTCGGTTATTGAGCTTGAGAAAATCAGTCCTGCTGACGTGAGGGAAATTCAAAATCAACCTTGCCTGCAGCAATTTCCCGGAGCGCCAGCACAATTTTCCGGTTATTGGACTTGTTCTCAATCAGCGGCTCGGATCCTTTGAACAATTGCTTGGCACGCTTAGCGGCGACCATGGCCAGAAGGAAACGGTTGGGAACAACATTCAGACAGTCTTCAACAGTAATACGTGCCATTTTTCCTCACTTTTATATGCCATGCTTGACGGCATCGCAGGTTTCATTGTTTTCGATACAATAGCTGTCAACGACAACTATTTCAAGCTGAATTCTCCAGACAAAACGTCCAGAAGGCGAGAAGTGCGAATTGATTCTGCAATCATAATCGCCCTGACCTTATCCACGGCCTGCTCGAAAACGTCATTCACAACCAGATAATCGAACTGTTCCGCTTGGGCCAACTCCTCGACAGCATTGGTCATACGTTGTTCAATCACCGCCCTGCTGTCAGTGTTGCGACCCTCAAGACGCTTGCGAAGTTCGCTCATGCTCGGCGGCAGAATAAAAACAAACACTCCATCCACACCGCTCTCGCGCAGTTGAGCCGCTCCCTGGAAGTCGATGTCGAGCAGAACATCTACCCCTGCGTTCATCGCCTGCTCCAGAATTGCCTTTGAGGTACCGTAGCAGTTGCCATGAACCTCAGCCCACTCGGCAAAGGCACCATCAGCAACCATCCGGTCAAACTCGTCACACGAGACAAAATGATAGTCCTTGCCATCCTGTTCACCAGATCGCATTGATCGAGTTGTGTAAGAGATCGACTGACGGAGACCAGGGAACAAGGACAGAATCTCACTACAAATCGATGTCTTACCTGCCCCTGATGGCGCAGAAACAATGTACAGAAGCCCTTTTCTTTTCGCGTCCCGCGTCCCGCGTCCCGCGTCCCATGCCTCACTCAACATTCTGAACCTGCTCCCGAACCTTCTCAAACTCAGACTTTAAAGCCACGACATGACGCGTCAGTTCAGCATCATTCGCCTTGGATCCAATCGTGTTCACTTCGCGATTCAGTTCCTGAAGCAGAAAATCCATACGCCTTCCAACCGGTTCTTGGTCATCGAAAAGCTCCCTGAACTGGATCAGGTGACTCTTGAACCTGGCAATTTCTTCACTGATGTCACAGCGGTCGGAAAACAGGGCGATTTCCTGTGCAACCCGCTGCGGGTCCCATTCAATTCCCTGCTGCAGACGCGCCAAGCGCTCCGTCAGCTTCTCCTGCCATTCGAGGGGGACCATGGGAGCACGTTTTTCAATCTGTTCGAGGAGGAGCTCTGCCGCATCCAGGCGTTCCGCCATATCCTTGCGGGTTTCCTCTCCCTCAACCTGCCGCATGCCGATATGCTGGGCAAGTGCTGCCGACACGGCTTCCACCAGACACTCGCGTAACACGTCCTCGTCAATCTCGGCTTCCCTGACCTGGACAACATCTTTCTGGCTGGCCAGGTATTCGACTGTGACAGGCACTTTCAAGTCGAACTCCTGCTGCAACCCTGTAAGAAGCTGATGATAGGCGCCGGCCAGGTCCCGATTAAGAACGGGGACCGCCTGTACTTCGGCGGTCAACTCGTAATTGACAAATACGTCAATCTTGCCCCGGTTCAAAGCCTGCCCGACTTGCTTGCGAATCAAATTCTCAAACGCAAGAAAGCTGCGGGGGAGCTTGACTGAGATGTCCGCGTAACGATGATTAACGGACCTGATTTCCACCGTTGCGGAGAGGCCGTCCTTGTCAGCTTCTCCTTTACCGTAACCGGTCATGCTATGAACCATGAACGCTCTCTTTCTGTCCACTGACAATAAAGTAGGGGTTGAGGAGATTTTGTTTATTATACATCAAGCGCTCGCCATCCAGGGTCAGGATAGTCCCTCCAGCAGCCTCCACTACGGCGTGCCCGGCGGCAATGTCCCATTCCATTGTCGGGCCCAGACGAGGATACAGATCAGCCTTGCCTTCAGCAACGACACAGAGCTTGAGCGAACTGCCGACGGAAATGGCCTCAGCAACATTGATATTCTTCAGGTAATCTTCAAGTTCCGGCGATG
>DAOVNV010000269.1 GCA_030630015.1 Desulfuromonadales bacterium
GAGAACGATCATCACTGAGTGTCACGAACGGTATATTTGAAAGGAGAACGCAATGGCTGTTGGCGAAGTGTGTAATCGTGAAGTCGTCATTACCGACCGGGAGAGCAGCATCCTGGAGGTTACCAAACTCATGCGCAGACATCATGTCGGCGATGTGGTGATCACCGAAGATCGCGACGGCGAACGGGTACCGGTCGGTATCGTGACCGACCGGGATATCGTGGTTGAACTCCTTGCCGAAGAGGTCGATTTGAATGCCGTTGACATCGGAGACGTCATGAGCTTCGAACTCCTGATTGCCAGGGAGGACGACGACATTCTGGAGACCATCAAGCGGATGCAGGGCAAGGGGATCCGCCGCATGCCGGTGGTCAACCAGCGCGGCGGATTGGTCGGGCTGTTGGCAATGGATGATTTGGTAGAACTCATCGCTGAACAATTGTCCGACCTGGTCAAGCTCATCAATACAGAACAGTCACGGGAGCGGAACCTGCGCGGCTGAGCTGGCATCAGGATTGTCAGTACGTTAGGAGCGTAACCGGCGGCGCGGCCCCAACTCTTCTTTGCGGAAAAATGTCGGTTGACGACGGTTGCCACGTTGCGTGACATGATGAGGATCGCCGAGTACGACGACCCGTGCAAAACGTGCCATTGATCCCGTCATAGTCAATAAGCTGCATCACAAAAAACAGAGGCCATTTTAAAAGAAGCGGCCTCTGTCATCAACGTGCAAAGTTTAGATCTTGAGGCAATGGGAATTACGTCTCCCCGGGTTCTGCTTTCTGATTCCATTCCCGGAGCAGGTTTGGCCGGTTTCAGGGAACGCGAGTAAATACGTAACGTTTTCTCAGGCCTTTCGTCAGCAGGCCGATGCCGCAGCGAGCGCCAATTGTCTCGACGGCCAGAACCGTATCGGGGTCGTCAAAGGTGACCTCGGCGGACCCGCCCCCTTTGTTCACCAGCTCCACAAGGAAAGCATCGAGGTCACGCTCGGCCTCGGGAGAGATGATGCGCCCTTTGAAACCACGGCGTTCCAGACGCACATAGAAACGTTGGCCATTAAGCTGTTCGGCGTAGGGTGCGAGGGCTTCCCGGACCTGGTCCTGAAACGTTTCGGGCTCGAAAGTAAAACAACTCTCGAGGGGGACAACCCGCCCGAGATCCTGGAAAGCCAGCGGCTGCTGTTCACGCTTTTCGCGTATTTTCTCAAGGAAATCAGCAGGATCGGCAACATGGCCGAGAATTACGCCGAAAAATTCGGTTTTGCGAAAGTCGCCATAGCGGGAAAGCTCCTCCAGGAGGTGGCGGAAACGCCCATCAGCTGCCAGAGTAACCACAAGGTTGAATTTCCACATCACGACCCCCTGATGTCCGGTGAGCTTCAAGCTTAGCGTAGTCGTACCATTCTTCAACGCTCTAATCGGTCTTTGTTGAGACTTGCGGCGATCAGGTGCGTGAGGCGTTTGGCATCGGCCCGTTCCATCGGTTTGCCGGTAATGCTGCTTTTGGGTGGGTGCCGGCGTTCTTCGGGCTGATAGATGGTGCATTCCACCACAGTCTCTTCCTCTTCCAGGTAGATGTGCGGATAGTCGATGAAACGGTTGCCGTGCTGAATACTGACCGTTTCCAGCGTGTAGGGGATGGCTTGCTGGTTCAGGAAGTTTTCAACCTCTTCGGGGTCGTCGGCAAACAGGTGGAGATCGACATCGCTGGCGGCCCGCACCGCCCCCTTGAGCACTGAACCCACCAGCAGAGGGCGGAAGGGTGCAAAAAGTTCCAGGTATTTCAGCGCCAACAGGCGCAGACGCAGGACACGTTCGGGGAGCACACCCCCTTCGTGGCGATCGATCAACTGCACTAGCTCGGCGTGGATCTCGGCATTGGAGGGCAGATACGAGCCCAGGGCGACAGCTTTGGGCGGTCCGAAGCGGCGCGCGGCTTTGCGCTTGGCGTCGCGGTATTCCTTGATGCCTTCCTCTAGCATGAGACGGGCCGCTTCCAGGGCGATTTCTTTCCGGATCCGGTCGGTTCGATGCATGATGGAAGCCTGTGGCGGCAGACGCCCTCTCCCCCGGCATCAAGCCGCTGCTGTCGGTGGCCTCAGCTCTTTTTGCTGGTCTTGGCGTAGAAGATTGAATACTGCTGGACCACCTGCTGTCCGTGGCATCGAGGGCACTCGACCCGCCCCCGGTCGTGTTCAGCCATGCTCAGGACAAC
>DAOVNV010000106.1 GCA_030630015.1 Desulfuromonadales bacterium
CTTTGTTGTAACTATTTAGCTGTCTGACTAACCACAGCATGTGGGCTATAGCTGTAAACCACATGCCCTCGCTGAGAGACTGAATAGCTACTCTTTATTTTGCATAAGGGAGTGAAAACAGGCTTTCTGAGTCAGAAAAAGCTTCAGATCTTTAAGGGGAGACACTCAAATGCACAAGAATTTACTCGTAATGCTGCTATTGATGCTCGCCATACCCAACATGTCATTCGCCGTTGAGGGACCGACCCTCGAATTCGGCAAAACACTTTTCGAGTCAAATGCCCTCGGCACGAAACAGCGTAGCTGCAACAGTTGTCACCCCAACGGCAAAGGCCTGGAGCAAACGGGAGATTTCAACGATACTGAGCTCAAGGATATCATCAACGCCTGCATCCGTGATGCCATGGGCGGCACCCTGTTTGACATAGACACCCAGGAACTGGAAGCCCTGCTGAACTACGTCAAGCACTTAAACCCGGAACGCGGGACGCGGAACGAGGGACGCGAATAAACTTTTAAGGTTTAAAGGTTTCCTCGTGCCGCGTACCGCGTCCCGCGTCCCGGCCGTTAACACCCACACCCGCAGTCGTGGCAGACAATTTTATTGCTCCCCTCCGGCTCGATCATTTCCGGCGCAAAAGCGATGCGGCTGACAGCCCTTCGGATATCTTCTGCCAGGTCACAATTCACGCTTTGCCCGATCACGTGTCCCAGGCAGAGATTGCTGATATGGTCCTTGGGTGAACGCAGGCGGACCGTATTCATAAAATCCCCATAACCGCTCACATCGTGGACGGTTTCAGGTTCATCGAGTTTGGAAACCCGAATACCTAGAGGTTCATATTCACGATCCAGACTATCGATACAGGCCTGAAGAGATTCGCCTGGCTGGGACACCTCCCAATCATGGTTGGTCAAACGATAGCCGTGGAAAACAACCGTAATCTCTTTCTGCAATTGTTCCATACCTACCTTGACCGTAATCTTTTTCTGCAATTGTTCCCTCCCCACCCTGATTATTCTGACTCCCCCCTAGGAGGCTGTCGGACTATACGGGCCGAAGCGAAAATTCGGAAGTTTGAGACCAGATTTTGGCTCGTTTGAGAGCAATAGCCGTAGCTATTGGTCGAAAAGGAGCTGAAATATGGGCTTTATGTCCGGAGCCTATCGTAGCGAAGGATGCAAACAGCCGGATTTGCATCCTCCGCTATGACAGGCTCCGGACACAAGCAGCCGGGTCATGGATCGTCCGACAGCCTCCTAGTAACTGGTGAAACCGTTATTTTAGGCGTCAA
Source organism: Desulfuromonadales bacterium (assembly GCA_030630015.1). Lineage (GTDB taxonomy): Bacteria > Desulfobacterota > Desulfuromonadia > Desulfuromonadales > BM103 > JAQYVZ01. Next base: position 1,296 of record DAOVNV010000106.1, read on the forward strand.
GCTAGTGCGCTGCAGGACCACCGAATTAGAACCGGCAACACCCGGTCGCAGGTAATGAAGAGTCACTTTGCTTCCGACAGGGCCCCAGAGATGCTGAGAAACAACGGCAGCAAATTCGCTGCCCTGCAGAGAAAAGTCTGCAACCTGGTAGATCAGGTCGCCGGGCAGCAGACCTCCCGCAGCGGCCGGACTTTCGGGCAGCACCTGCAGGACAGTCAAGTGGCCGTTAATAGTCGGGACGACCTGCAAACCCACACCACCGAACTCTTCACCGATCCTGCCGTCGGCACCGAAAGCCGGGATGCACAAAGCAGCCAGCAAGATCAGAACGACCCATATACTCCTGAGAGCTAATCGATCCACGAGATATCACCACCACCCTCACGCAGGACCTCGATCTGATCATCGATCAGGCTGATGATCGTCGAATTGTCACCAAGCCGCATTCCGCCGTCAACAACCAGGTCGAGCATGCGCCCCATGACGGTATCGATTTCATGTGGATCATGCAGAGGTCCCTGGCCGGAGATATTGGCACTGGTCGTTACCAGGGGATGTCCCAGTTCACGGACAATTGCCAGGGCAATCTGGTCGTCCGGAATACGAATCCCGACGGTCTTCTGGCGGGTCGTCAGGCTGTTGGGGACAATCCTGGTTGCTTCCAGCACAAAGGTATAGGGGCCTGGGAGATGACGCCTCATGATCTTGAAAGCAAAGTTGCTGACCTGAGCATAATTGGCCACATCTGAAAGGTCCGCACAGATGAAAGAAAACGGCTTGCGCGGATCGCGCTGCTTGATCTGGTAGATCTTTTTGACACCGCGCTGATTGAAAATATCACAACCGAGACCGTAGATGGTGTCGGTCGGGTAGGCAATCAACTCCCCCTGCTTGAGGCGGCTGACAACCTGGGAAATCAGGCGGGGCTGTGGATTTTCGGGGTTGATGTGTAAAATCATAAGAGATACTTAAGTCCCTCGATAGTTTTCAGCGTTGCATAAATTTCTTTCAATTGACCACTGTTATGCAGTTGCACGCAAACGGTCACCGATTGGTAGCGTCCACCGGAGCTGAGTCGCGTCTTCGTGGCATCTGCAGCGACCGGCACGACCTGAGAAACAGCCGAGCTCACCGCATCGACAAATACGTCGCCGGCATCGCCAAACACCTTGAACTCGTAGTGGCATGGAAAGTCAAGCAACAGGTCTGGATCAACCCTCTGATGCATGGCCTTCCCTTCCAAATCCGGTATGTCCGAAACCGCCGGAGTTGCGCGGTGTCTCCTCGAGGTCAACCACTTCCAAAAGGGAAACGCGTTCAACCGGTGCAATGATCAGTTGAGCAATCCGGTCACCGGCTTCGAAGGTTGCTGGCTCTGAACCGAGGTTGATGATGATAATCCCCACCTCGCCCCGATAATCCGCATCGATGGTGCCGGGTGAATTCGGCAGTGAGATTCCCTTCTTCAAAGCCAGTCCCGAACGCGGGCGAACCTGCCCTTCAAAGCCCGGGGGTATTTCAAGAGCCAGCCCCGTCGGAACAAGAATCCGTTCGCCAGGAGCAACAACCAGTGGCTCGTCGAGCGCAGCGTGCAGATCCATGCCAGCCGCATGCTCGGTCATATAGGCAGGGAGGATAGCATTTTCCCGCAGTTTCTTCACCCGCAAAATTGTCTGGGTCATTGTGATAAAACCTCTATTAGCAGCCTGTTCATTGATAGCCCGACAGGCTGCTGGTTGGGCCGTAAACGAATCCAGGCGCCCGATCCGCAAGGAAAGGACGCCTGAAAAGTTTGGTCAGCAGACAATGAAAAAGTCCGTCAGATCAATTAATCTTCCGCAAGCGTCTGGCCAAGGGCTTCCTTGCGAGACAGCTTGATCTTGCCCTGGCGATCAATGCCAATACATTTCACGAGAACTTCGTCACCTTCGTTGAGGACGTCGGTCACCTGGCGGACGCGTTCCTTGTCCAGTTCGGAAATGTGGACCAGACCGTCAGTCCCGGGGAAGATCTCCACGAAAGCACCAAATTCCATGACCTTCTTGACCAGACCCTGGTACAGTTTGCCGACTTCGGCTTCCTGGGTCAGATCGCGGATCATCTTGATCGCCTGCTTGGCAGCCTCGCCATCAGTTGAAGCGATATTGATGGTGCCGTCGTCCTGAATGTCGATGGCGCAACCGGTCGCTTCGATGATGCCGCGCACGTTCTTGCCGCCCGAGCCGATAACGGTCCGCACTTGGTCGGTCTTGACCTTGATGCTGGTAATACGCGGTGCGTAAGGGGAAAGATCCTCACGCGGCGCAGCAATCGCTTTGGCCATTTCGCCGAGGATATGAATGCGGCCTGCCTTGGCCTGTGCCAGGGCCTGCTTCATGATCTCCCTGGTGACACCGGAGATCTTGATATCCATCTGCAGGGCGGTGATGCCCTCGGCAGAACCGGTCACCTTGAAGTCCATGTCGCCGAGGTGATCCTCGTCGCCAAGGATGTCAGACAGAATGGCGACGTCATCGCCTTCCTTGATCAGGCCCATGGCAATTCCGGAGATCGCCTTGCTGACCGGAACCCCGGCATCCATCAGTGACAGCGAAGCACCGCAAACCGAAGCCATAGATGAAGAGCCGTTCGATTCGAGGGTATCGGAGACGATGCGGATCGTATAGGGAAAGTCCTCATGCTTCGGCAGTATCTTCGATATGCTACGCTCGGCAAGCATGCCATGACCGATCTCACGACGGCCTGGAAAGAGGCGCATGCTGGTCTCACCGACGCAGAACGGTGGGAAGTTGTAGTGCAGCATAAACTTCTTGAAGTCCATCCCCTGGACGTTGTCCATGCGCTGCTCATCAACCTTGGTCCCCAAGGTTGCAGCGACCAGGGCCTGGGTTTCGCCACGCGTGAACAGGGCACTGCCGTGGGCACGGGGCAGGATACCCGTTTCGCAGGTAATCGGGCGGATGGTCGCCATGTCACGACCGTCGATGCGGACGCGATCCTTGGTCACCATATGGCGTACAACGCGCTTCTCGATCGAACCGAGGATGTCGCTGATCTCGTCTTCGCGGCCTTCGAACTCCTCGGCCAGTTGTTCCTTAACCACAGCACGATTGTCGCCCAGGGCGGCATAGCGTTCCGGCTTGGTCTTGATCTTGACAGCTTCCACAACCTTGGCTTCGGCCAGTTCGGTGACCTTGGCTTCCAGTTCGGCATCAACCTCTGCAACCAGGAACTCACGCTTCTTGAGACCGACCAGCTTGGCCAGTTCGGACTGTGCAGCAATCAGCGGTTGCAGAGACTCATGACCAAAGAAAATGGCGTCGAGCATCTCTGCTTCGGACAGGAAGTCAGATTCCCCCTCAACCATCATCACCGCATCTTTCGAACCGGAAACAACGATCTCGACATCACTCAGTTCCTGCTGCTCGATTGTCGGATTGGCAATCAGCTTGCCGTCGACCCGGCCAACACGAACTGCGGCGATCGGCCCTTCGAAGGGGATGTCAGAAATAGCAACAGAGGCTGAAGCGGCGACCATGGCCAGGGTGTCCGGATCGTTGACCATATCTGCCGAAATAACCGTCGGCATGATCTGGGTTTCGAACATGTAGCCCTTGGGGAAGAGCGGGCGCATCGGACGGTCGATCAGACGGCAGATCAGCGTCTCGCGCTCGGTGGTACCACGCTCACGACGGAAGAATGAACCGGGGATCTTGCCGCCGGCGTAGAATTTTTCCTGGTAATTGACGGTGAGGGGGAAGAAATCCTGTCCCTCCCGCATTTTTCTGGAAGAAACCACAGTGCAGAGCACCTTGGTGTCCCCATAGGTGACAACAACGGCGCCATCAGCCTGACGCGCCATCTTGCCGGTTTCAATGGTCAAAGGCTGACCATTGAATTCGATCTCAACTTTTTGAAAACTCATGTCCATCTCCTCTTGTCGAACCGGCACACACCGGCTCTTGTAAATGTTGCTCTATAAATGGCAGAGGAGGATGGCCTGAGACAGGTCCCGCGATGCAGCGCATCACAGACTCTCTCTCCGGACAGCCTCCTAGCCACAACCTCAAAAACTAAAGGCAGCAGGCTCCTTATCCAGAGCGTGCTGCCCATGCTTACCGGCGGATGCCGAGTTCCTTGATCACCGAGCGATAACGCTCAACGCTCTTGCTCTTTAAATAATCGAGCAGCCGTCTGCGCTGTCCGACAATTTTGAGCAGACCACGCCGTGAATGGTGATCCTTCTTGTGGGTACGAAAATGCTCGGTCAGATAGGTGATGCGCTCCGACAGCAAAGCAATCTGGACCTCGGGCGAGCCGGTGTCCCCATCATGGGCCTTGAATTTCTCGATAATCTCTTGTTTGCGTTCCGTGGCCAACAAAGCGCCACCTCCTAATCTGATGAATTTGTTTGATTACTGTTATTGTCTAACTGCCACAAAAAAATAATGATTACCATAAAAGTAAAACGGTGTAAAGCATTTATAGTGCCACCTGAACCTGTGAGAAAACGGCGGCTTCAGGTATTAGATCGCAGGCGTGAAAACCTTCAGAAGTTCGAAGTCTCCAGGCCTCGCAATTTCACCGTCAGGAAAAAATCTCGCAACTGCGGCCAGTCGATCTTCCACCATGAGGCGGACCAGTTGACCGGGTTCCACCATGCCGGAGACCTCCTCTTTACCAGGAGCCACGCCATTCATTAGTCGGCCGGCAGCTTCACCCTGTACGATCAGACCGGGCCAGTCAACCAGTGCAGCTGCCGGACTAATGATCGGCAGGGGTTCCCCGGCAGCAGCAAGAGCCTTGATTTCTTCGAGGGGATGACTGCTGTCTTCATCGAAGACCCCGTTTTTGGCCCTTCGCAGAGCAGTCAGATGCGCCCCACAGCCAAACTGTCGGCCCAGATCATGGCAGAGCGTTCTGATGTATGTCCCCTTGCCGCACGCCACACGCAAATCGATCTCTGGCAGATCGAAACGAACGATCTCAATCGAATCAATCCGGATTTCCCGTGCTTGACGAGGCACCTCGATGCCCTGCCGTGCCAGTTGATAAAGCGGCTTTCCGTCCTGTTTGAGGGCCGAGAACATGGGCGGTGTCTGCATAATTTTGCCCGTCATTGCCTCGCAGGCCTGCTCCACCAAGTCACGGTTCACATGGCTCCAGTCACCGGTCGACAGAATGCGTCCTTCAGCGTCCTGTGTGTCGGTTTCAGCACCGAGCAGCAGAGTTGCCTGATAGACCTTTTCAGCGGCCATGAGGTATTCGATCAGACGCGTTGCAAAACCGAGTGCAACCGGCAGGACACCGGTCGCCAGCGGATCGAGGGTTCCGGAATGACCGACCCGGCGCATCTTGCAGCAACGGCGGATCTGGCGTACCACGTCGAAGGACGTTAATCCGGCAGGCTTATCGATAATCAAAAAACCATTCATCAGGATCAGGACAACAGGTTGTCAACCATGGCAAAAACCTGCTGCTGGACTTCGTCAAGTTCACCAGCAACCTGGGCTCCAGCCGCGTTATGATGCCCTCCGCCACCAAGTTCACGCGCCAGGCTGCCGACATCAATGTTACCGCTGGAACGAAAACCGACCTTGTATTGCACATCATCAACCTGGCGGAAGAAGATCGCTACTTCCACACCACGTATAGAACGAGGATAGTTGACAAACCGGTCAGTGTGCTCACTGGTGGCACCGGAACGACTATACATCTCGAGAGTCACGGCAAGCGAGGCAAATAAACCGCTGGGCGAAACCCTGAGAGTCGACAGCGCCAGGGCCAGCAGGCGAAGACGCACTTCTTCCTGGTTTTCATACATGCCTGAAGAAATCGCCCAGGGATCAACTCCCATGGCAACCATTTCTCCGGCAATCAAAAAGGCTTCCTGGTCCGCATTGGAATATCTAAATGAACCGGTATCGGCAAGAATGGCCGTGTACAGATTGGTCGCAACATCCATCGAAATCGACCAGTTCGCAGCCTTGAGGATACGGTAGATCAAAGCGCCCGTTGCACTGGCCCGGTCGTCGACATAATAAATATCGCCAAAATCTTCAGATTTCGGATGATGGTCAATATTAACCAGGACCTTGCAGCGCCCCTTGATCCAGTTGCCGGCTCTCCATAACTCACCGGCGTCCAGAACGAAACCGACATCAAAAAAACGGTCGTCATCGATCTGCGTGACTATTTTCTCCTGGCCCGGCAAGAAATGCAAATCCCCAGGAACTCCGTCACAGTTGAACGCTGTGACCTGTTTCCCCAATTCCTCGAGAAGATTTGTCAGAGCGAGAGTGGATGCCAGAGCATCACCGTCCGGGCTTTCGTGGGAGGCAACCAGAAAGGTCTGACCAGATTCAATGACTTCAAGTATTTCATCAATCATCTGCACTGTCCTGCTTGATTTCTCTCAGCAAGCCCTCTATCCGGCTGCCGTATTCAACAGACTCGTCATACTCGAAAAGCAGATCCGGGGTGTATTTCATTTGCAGACGGCTGCTTAAGTGCTTGCGGATAAAAGACAGAGAGCTTTTCAGTCCAGCCTCGGTGTCACGCCGGCTCTGTTCGTCGCCGATCACCGAGTAATAAACCCTCGCCAGGTGAAGATCCGGGGTCACCTCAACCCCGGTAATCGTAATAAATCCAACACGCGGATCTTTCAATCCATTCACCAGCAAAGCTGATATTTCTTTGTGGATGAGTTCGCCCACGCGATGCGCACGTTGTGACATAAGAATTCCTGGCCCAAGCAAAGGCTTTTAAAGACGATACTA
>DAOVNV010000225.1 GCA_030630015.1 Desulfuromonadales bacterium
CGAGGAAAGGTGCAGATCGTCATTCTGGCGACGACCACAACAGCGCTCCTGGTTCTGTTCGTCATCCAGGCTGTGCTCCAGTATGTCGATTTGCGACATTCTATTCTGAAAGACATTCGCCCCCTGGTTGACACGGTCGGCGAAAGTTCCTCTACCTCTCTGGTCGCTGGTGATCAGGGTGTGGCAACAGAGGTTTTAGCCAAACTGAGTTCTGAACCAAAAATTCTCAGTGGGCAGATTTATGATCGCAAGGATGATATTTTTGCCGGATTCGGCCAAAAGTTAAATCCCAGTTATCATGAACATTTCAGGTTTAATACGGCTCCCAAATACCATCACCAGTTCTATTTTGACCATGTGTGCCTGCACCAGCCCATCATGCACAAGGGGGAATGGCTGGGGACCCTGGTCATTCAGGCCAGCCTGGTCGATATGAAAAAAAGGATGGTTCAGTTCACGATGACCTGGGGATTGACCATCCTCCTGGCCTGGCTGGCTTCTTATCTGCTCAGCTGTAAATTCCGGGATGTAATCTCCGAACCGGTTGAAAGGCTGGTCCGGGCAATGAAGACTGTCTCTGAGGAGAAATCCCTTTCCCTGCGGATTAAGGATGAGGGGAGCGACGAGCTGGGAAGATTAACCGATGGTTTCAATGAAATGCTTGAACAGATCGAACAGCGGGACAGCGAGTTGGCTATGCACCGTGACCGGCTGGATCACCTGGCCCATCACGATTCGCTGACCGGCCTGCCGAACCGCCTCCTGTTCAACGACCGTCTCAAGCAGGCCATCCAGCGCGCCGAGCGATCCAAGCGCCCCCTGGCCCTGATTTTCATCGATCTGGATCGGTTTAAAAATATCAATGACACCCTGGGGCACGATGTTGGTGACATGGTTCTGTTGGAAGCGGCCCATCGGCTTGAACACTCCCTGCGCAAGAGCGACACGATCGCCCGTCTCGGTGGCGACGAGTTTGTCGTTATTCTTGAAGAGTTTGACTCTCAGGAGAGTGTGAGCCAGATTGCCCGTAAAATCGTGCACGAGTTTTCCCAGGAATGCCTGATCATGCAGCATCGGCTGTATGTGACTGCCAGTCTAGGAATCAGCTTTTACCCGGATAATGGCAGAGACCTGAGTACCTTGAAACGCTGCGCCGACATCGCCATGTTCCGGGCCAAGGAACGCGGGCGCAATAATTATCAATTCTATGTGTCGGGCATGGGGGATCGGGTGCGGGAAATGCTTGCCATGGAAAATGACCTGCGTGAAGCCCTCAGCAAGGGACAACTGCGCCTTTATTTTCAGCCGCAGATCTCCATGAAGACCGGTTGTGTGCGCGGTGCCGAGGCTTTGCTGCGTTGGGAGCACCCGACCAGGGGACTGATTTTGCCGGGAGAGTTCCTCTCCCTGGCAGAAGAAACCGGACTGATCGTTGAGCTGGGGGAGTGGGCCCTCAGGGAAACCTGTCGAATGGCGCGCTCCTGGCTGGACAAGGGCCTGGGGCCGGTCTGTTTTGCGGTCAACATGTCTCCTCGGCAATTTTGGCAGGCCAGTCTGACCGATATGGTTTGTGGCGCACTCGAGGAGACCGGTTTGCCGTCCCATCTGCTTGAATTGGAGGTGACCGAGACGCTGTTGATGGCCGATGTCGAAGACACCATCGAAAAGATGAAGAAACTCAAGAGTCTCGGGGTGTTGCTGGCCATCGACGGTTTTGGCTCGGGCTACTCATCGTGGAGTTATCTCAAGCATTTTCCGATCAACAAGTTGAAAGTCGATCTGAGCTTCATCAAGGAGATCAATCAGGACAAGTATGATCTGGCCATTGCCGCATCGGTGACCTCCCTGGCCAATATCATGGAGCTTGAGGTCGTCGCCGAAAGGGTTGAAAATAAGGAGCAGGAAAAGGTCCTGCTCGGTCTTGGCATGGAATGGGCGCAAGGCTTTTTGTACGAACGGCCGATGGCCTCTGATCAGTTCGAGGCCTTTCTGCGCCAGGCGGATATTTATGTGAGCGAGGCGCAGGAGATGTGACGCCCGGCTGGGGCCTGCCCGCCAGCCCTTCGATCAGGGACTGAGTGGACAGGCTTTCCCCTGGCATTCACGGTTTTTGTGCTGTTGCCGGCAGGCGGAGATTGCTCCGGCCTGGAGACGGATCGGCAGGAGCCGTTCCGAGATTCTGGCGGCCGCCTGCAGGGCCAGGACGCAGTCGCGCTGGCAGCAGCGGGCAGCGTGCTGGCTGGCAATCTCGGTGATGGCTTCCTGAACCGCGGACTGAACCAGTTGACGTTCGGTCGGTTTGAGCGGGTTGGCTTCCAGGATGAGACTAAAGGCGACCCCGACTCCGGTGGCCGCTCCGCAGATGCCGACGTAGGCGCAACTTCCCCCGATCACCTGTGACCCCCGTCGAATCCCGGTCCGGATCGTTTCTTCGTTGATCGCCCCCCCCAGATTACGGAAAGTCGCAAGAATGATGCCCGGCACCAGCCCGTGGTGCTCGGGACCGTTGGTCGGAATGGCTGGATGTTGGCGGATCTGGTCGAGCAGGGCCAGCATGTCGGTTTCCTGCGAGGTCAGGCAGATGTGCTCGATCACCTGTAAGGCATCTTGCGCATGACAGCGATCGCAGACAAAATGCCCTTGCTCACAGAGGGCGGTCGTCTGGTGCACCTCGTTGCAGAAATAGCAAGCGGTCAACTGCTCTGCCGGGTGATAGACGAGCGGGCTGCCGCAGACCATGCAGCCGGTGCCGTAGCGTGCGGCATTGTCAGCCACCGGCAGTGCAGCGGCCGAAGCAGCTTCTTCCGGCGGCAAAGCGCAGGAGCAGCTGTCCTGTTGATCCAGATTGGTGACCGCACCCTTTTCGTCCAGCAGAAAAAGCTGGTCTCCCAGACTTTCTGCGGTCTGCAGTGGCAGGCGTGCGGCCATGCCGGCGTGCAGGGAGCTGCCGTCGGGCAGGGAGAGGGCCATGCCCGGTCCTCGATAAATCACCGTGACCAGGTCTGATGCCGCCGGTTTGTGTGCTTCGAAAGTCAGCGAGTAAAACGGGTGCCCCTGCACAGTCCGATAGGGGAAGCGTTTCAGAAGGTGGATCGAGGTGAAACCCGTTTCATCCAGGATGCCGACCAGGTCCTTCTGGGTCAGGGCACCGCCGATGCATTCTCCCCTTAAGGTTTCGTCATTCTTGATGCCGGCCGGCGGCTCTTCGTTACAGACCACATCCGACATGACCAGGCGGCCGCCCGGTTTCAGCGCCCGGAAAATCTCTGCGAAGGCCCGGCGCTTGTGCATGGACAGGTTCATGACGCAGTTTGACAGGAACAGGTCGGCGGATGCATCGTCGAGGGGCAGTTCTTCGAGGTAGCCCTTGCG
>DAOVNV010000094.1 GCA_030630015.1 Desulfuromonadales bacterium
GCCGCCAGTCCAATTTGGGATCTTGACTTCGTAGCTTGAGAGCAAGTGCGTTGCATTGATTTTCTTATAGTCATTCATGTTCCAGTCACCAGCTCTGGCGTAGCCATTTTCCTTAAGTATCGCCTTGCAGTTTGCCTCGACTTCCACACAGACCCGAAGTAACAGGGCATGAATCCTAAAGGAGTAGCAATCGAGGTTGTTATCCGCCGGTTCGACATAATCAAACAGCTCTTTGAGATCCTTCTGGAGCAAGAGAAACGCACGGACGTAATGTTCCGAGGATTGTGCGAAAGAAGGGTGGACGACATACCTCGAATGGCCTCCTCTCGTATAGCTCCCATCAATGAATTGGCGATAAGTTCTTCGGTACGGACGGTTAATACCCACAGCACTTCCCCTTATTCAGATAAGATATTTTCGCTGACGTCCTCTAGCAACAAAAGGGGTCAAGCTTGACTAACAGACTTATAGCCCATTCTTTTCCCCGTTGGGGCTCTGACCTAGTCAACCATCTGTAATCAAAGACAATTCACATCAAAAAGCCATCTATTTTGACCCTATAGGCTCATTTTTGATACCAAAAAGGCCCATAACATCCTACGCCGTCCATTCATAACGCACTTTCAGATCATTGCAATAACTGAAAGAAATCAAGCAATCATGCTGCAATCGTCCAACGACAATTCCGGGAGCAATATTTATTTCCCTCGCAAAGCTTCTGATATGTGACTCAGAAAATTCAAAATATCGATCAGCAAACTCTCTGTACTCATTTTTCGGTATCAGGAAATCCCCGGCAAACTTATTGGCTTCATCCTCTTTTTCACCCTCATTACCAGACGCCATATCGACAAACACATCTTTCTTGCCATGTAAAAGGATATGACCCGCTTCGTGGAAGAAAGTGAACCAGAGGTGATCATTAGTTTTATGACGTAAACTCATTTGGATAAGAGCTTTGTTTTTACTCAACCACTGGGTAGCACCACTAACTCTTGTCTTCGGCAGTTCAGGCACAAATACCACCGCAACACCACAGGCAGCACAGAGCTCCTGTAGTTTTGGAACAAACACCTTCGGATCAGGTTCCAGGGTCAAACTACGGATCTCAGACAGTGCCACCTTGAACTTATCTTTCTGGTACGGCACACAATGTATCTCCGAAGCGTCCATTTCACCTTGACGCAACCATGCCGCCAAAGCCGCATCGTCCCAGGTAAAAGCCTTTGTTTGCCGATAAGAGACAACCCGCGATTCCCAGAAACTTCCCCACTCCTTTGGCGAAGCAACACCAAAGAAGTTAAGCAATTCCCTGACCTGTTCAACCTTGTCACGCGTTTTGGAAATCCAACCAAATTTCCGCATCTGCGTTAAAGGGAACTGATCAAGCCAAGGGACTTGCCCCGCTAAGTTCTCACTTTCCCGAAGGCGGGCCAAATCGGTTTGATAGTTTCGTTCCAGATTGTTCCAGAAAGAGGCCGGCACACCAAGAACGCGTTCCAATTGCAGTGCGGTATCTGGTGTTATAGGGGCTTTACCCTTGATAATCTCATTGATGGTTTTAACCGGTCGGCCGGTTCTCTCCGCCAACTCCGCCTGCGACATTTCTCGATCCTCAAGGGTTTCGAGTAATGTTTCGCCGGGGAGAGAAATGTAATCTGGAATATATTGATTGCGAATCATCTCAGTCATGGTAGTTCTCCACCTCTAGAATGCGCACAGCAGTGATACTGCGCCATTCAAGGCCACCATCTTCTTTTCTTGGAATTGGATTATTGGCTGTTTCGAAAATAAGTCGATACGGTTGATCCAGATCCAATGCGAATGTTTCGGCACGATCTCCGGTCAGTTCGTGAAGTCGCCCTGGCATATTTCGCAAATCCTCTAGAGTGTTTGCAGCACGAAGAGCTTGTAAACGACGGCCGATAATCTTGGTGCGCTGATCACCATGACGTCGAAACAGAAGCTTTTGTGTATTGAGTTCTTTGGTGAGTTTATCTGTTACAAATAGAACATCCATAACAATTATGTCAACAAATTTTGTTAATGAATATCGTTAATAAAATTTGTTACCCCCTTCTTGAATGAGCTGGTGTCAGGCGTACGAGGGAATTCCCCTTCCCCAGGGTCTCTTGCAGCCCATAAAAAGCGCCCCAAGGATTAAATCATTAAAGCACTATAACAGAAGCATCTCAAAATCTTCTCAAATACATCTTTACGCCATGTTGAATCAACGAGCTCAGCACTTGAGATAATAGAGGTTGGTGAAAGTCTTTAGGTTGTCATTCAGAGGACTTTTCGGTACACTGCAGAACGCATTAATCATTTTGGAACTGGTCGTCTCTGACTTGCCAGAAGGCACCACAAAAAAGACTACAGCCAGCCATGCTGCCACCCAAACAACATAAAGCCTACTGTGACTTCTACGATGCCGTGCGCGATCAGGAGCATCTGGATGAGCGCACCGTCGCCATAGTGGGGCTCACGGCGGCCATCTCCAGGGAGTGCACGCCATGAATCGAGCACTACCTTGGCGTGGCCAGGGGACAAGGCATCACCGAACAGGAAATCGGCGCAATCCAGGGGATTGCCATGGCTGTTGCCGCCGGCAAGATCAACGCCCTGATGCGCGACTTCGCTCCTACCGAAACCGACTGAATCCGTTTACCTACACTGTCTTTTCATTCACCTCCGAAGGAATTACCCATGTCTGATCGTCAGGCACTGCTCCGCCAGATTCCGTCCATCGACCGCCTGCTCGGCTCCGAGCCTTTGCAGGAACTGGCTGCGACATGCCCACATGTGCTGCTGCGTGAAGGCGCCCAGCAGGCCGTGGCCGAGGTGCGGCAGGCCCTTCTCGACGAGAGTTCCAAAACACCGGACTGCTCCGTGGAAGGCGTCGCGGGCCGGGCTGCCGAGCTGGCGAAAATCGCCGCACGCCCTTCCCTGCGCCGGGTGATCAACGTGACCGGGACCCTGCTGCACACCAACCTCGGCCGCGCCCCTTTATGCGAAGCGGCATTGCAGGCCGTCAACAACGTCTCGCGCGGTTATTCCAACCTGGAATATGATCTGGACGCCGGCAAACGCGGCAAGCGCTTTACCCATGTCGAAAAACTGGTCTGCCGGCTGACTGGGGCCGAAGCCGCCCACGTGGTCAACAACAATGCCGGCGCGGTCCTGCTGGCACTTGCCGCCCTGGCCGGCGGCAAAAAAGCCCTGGTTTCGCGCGGCGAACTGATCGAGATCGGCGGTTCTTTCCGCATTCCCGATATTATGGCGGCCGGCGGCACCCGCATGGTCGAAGTCGGTACGACTAACAAGACGCATCTGGACGACTACCGGCGTGGGATTGATGAAGAGACCAGTCTGATCCTGAAAGTCCATACCAGCAACTACCGCATTCTCGGCATTACCGAGCCCGTAACCGGTGCCGAACTCGCTGACCTGGCCCACGCGCACAAGCTGCCGGTGCTGGAGGACCTGGGCAGCGGTCTGCTGCTTGACCTGACCACCTACGGTCTGCCGCGCGAACCGACCGTGCGCGAGACCCTGGCCCACGGCATCGACCTGGTCACCTTCAGCGGCGACAAGCTGCTCGGCGGCCCGCAGGCCGGCATTATCGTCGGCCGCAAGGAGATTGTTGACCGGTTGCGCAAGCATCCCATGGCGCGTGCTTTGCGCCTCGACAAGATGACCCTGGCTGCGCTCGAGGCAACCCTGCGGCTCTATCTGGATACGGAGCAGGCTTTCCGGGAACTGCCGACCCTGCGCATGCTGTCGACACCAGCCGAGAAGCTCCGCGAGCGCTGCGATCAACTCATGCCGCGTTGTGAGAAGACTCTCGGCAACCTCGCAAAATTCGCAACCATCCAGTCGACGGCACCGGTCGGCGGCGGGGCGCTGCCCCTCGCGGAAATGCCGGGCTGGGTGATCGCCTGCCAGCCACTCAAGCTGTCGCTCAACCGCCTCCTGCAGAATCTGCGCAAGGCGGAAACACCGGTCATCGGCCGCGTCCAGGACGATCAACTGTTGATCGACCCACGCACCCTGGCCGAACCCGACGAGGAGCTGCTCCTGCAAACCCTGAAAGACGCTCTGACCCCATGACTGATGCAACCCGCTTCCACATCATCGGCACCGCCGGCCATGTCGACCACGGCAAGACCGTCCTGATCAATACCCTGACCGGCGTCAACACCGACCGGCTTAAGGAAGAGAAGGCGCGCGGCATTTCCATCGACCTGGGCTTCGCTCCCTTCAAGCTGCCCGATGGCTCCGTGGCCGGTGTCATCGACGTTCCCGGTCATGAGCGCTTCATCCACAACATGCTGGCCGGCATCGGCGGCATCGACCTGGTCCTGCTGGTGGTGGATGTCAACGAGGGGGTCATGCCCCAGACGCGCGAGCATCTGCAGATCCTGGAACTTCTCAAGATTCCGCGCGGCATCCTGGTCCTGACCAAGTGCGACCTGGCTGAAGAAGACTGGATCGATATCGTCGAAGAGGAGGTGCGGGAAACCCTTGCCGGCACTTTCATGGCTGATGCGCCCTGTTGTCGGGTCTCATCAACTCAGGGCACCGGCATCCCGGAGCTAAAGGCCCAGATCCAGGAGATCCTGCAGAAACTGCCACCGCGCGACGAAGATGGGCCGGCCCGCCTGCCGATCGACCGGCACTTTACCGTCAGCGGTTTCGGCACAATCATCACCGGCACCCTGCTCTCGGGCCGCATCAAGGTCGGCGATACGGTTGAGGTCTTACCACCCGGCGAAGCGGTGCGGGTTCGAGAAATTCAGGTGCATGGCCAGAAAGCTGAGGTCGCCCACGCCGGGCAACGAGTTGCCCTGAACCTGGCCGGTCTGGAACGTGCCAACCTGGAACGCGGCGCAATCGTCGGTACGGCCGGCTTCTACGGCCTGGCAGAACGGATCGATGCACGCCTGACCCTGCTGCCGGAAGCGCCGCGCGCCGTCAAGTTCCGTGATCCGATCCATCTGCACCTCGGCACGGCCAAGGTCACGGCCCGAGTGGTTCTGCTCGACCGTGATGAGCTGGAGCCGGGCGAGAGCGCCCTGGTCCAGTTCCACCTCGATTCCCCCCTGGTGGCCCATCGCCAGGATCGCTTCATTGTCCGCTCCTATTCGCCGATGACCACCATCGGCGGCGGGCAGATCATCGATCCAGCGCCTAAGAAACATCGCCGTTTCCGGCCGGAGGTCATGCAAGCGCTGGAGGATCTGGAATCGGGCGAAAGTTCATTCCTGGTCCAGAAACTTGCCGAACTCGGCTGTGCCAAGGCCAGGGAACTGGAACAGGCCTCCGGTCTCGGCCGCGACCGGGTCACAAGTCATCTTGACAGCCTGCTGACCAGCGGCCAGGTGCGTCGCTTCGGCGATCAGTGGGTGACCGGTGAAACCGCACGCTCCTGGGAACGCCTGCTCGGCGAGGTCATCGATGCCTTCCACCGCGACAATGCCCTCCTGCCCGGCATTCCCCATGCGACCCTCAAAGCGGCCCTGCCGGCCAAAGCCGCCCCAAAGACCTTCGAGCAGATCCTTGAGGAACAGATTCAGGCCGGCCATCTCGAGCAGCACAAAGAATGGATTGCCAGACCGGGGTTTGAACCTTCGCCAACTGCAGAGCAGAAGCGATGGCTGGAAAAACTGGAAGGGGTTTACCGGGAGACCGGCTTCCAGGCGAAAGGCCGGGTCGATATGCTGGCCATGGCCGGCACCCCGGACGATCAGGCGGAGCGCCTGTTCACCTACCTGTTTGCTGTTGGCAGCCTGGTGCGGCTCAATGACGATTCCTACCTGCACAGCGCCACCTATGCAAAGGCCCTGGCATCTCTCAAAAAACACTTTACCGGCAAGGAGACATTGACCCTGGCCGAATTCCGCGACTTGGTTGGCAGCGCCCGCAAACAGACCCAGGCGCTGCTGGAACATTTTGACGGCCTTAAGTACACCATGCGCAAAGGCGACGAACGGGTTGCCTGGCAAATGCCAAAAACCGGTGACTAGTGACTGGTGACTAGTTACAAGTTACTGACTTGGAGAAGATATGAGCGTAAAACTGACTCACCTGTCCAAAACCAGCGGTTGAGCTGCCAAGCTGGCCCCCGGGCCGCTGGCGCAGGTGCTGCGCCAACTACCGCAGGTTGACGACCCGAACCTTCTGACCGCCGCGATCCCCTTCGCCGATGCCGGGGTGTATCGTCTGTCGGACGATTGTGCCCTGGTCCAGTCAGTCGATTTTTTCACGCCGATCGTCGATGATCCGGCCACTTTCGGCAGCATCGCTGCAGCCA
Organism: Desulfuromonadales bacterium; assembly: GCA_030630015.1. Classification (GTDB taxonomy): domain Bacteria; phylum Desulfobacterota; class Desulfuromonadia; order Desulfuromonadales; family BM103; genus JAQYVZ01. Next base: position 6,314 of record DAOVNV010000094.1, read on the forward strand.
ACGCCCTGTCAGACATTTACGCCATGGGCGGCACACCGCTCACGGCCCTCAACTTGATCGGTTTCCCGGAGTGCCTGGACCGACAACTCCTGGTCGAAATTCTCAAGGCGGGTGCGCAGAAGGTCCATGAGGCGGGTGCAGTCATCGTCGGCGGTCACACCGTGGAGGACGACGAGCCTAAATACGGCCTGGCGGTTACCGGCACGGTCGACCCGGCCCGCCTGATCAGTACGGTCGGCGCCCGACCCGGCGATGTCCTGGTCCTGACCAAGCCGCTCGGCACCGGCATTCTGGCCACGGCGCTGAAAGGGGAAGTGATCACCGAAACCGACATGGTCGATGCCATCATCGGCATGTCAACCCTGAACAAGGCGGCCGCAGAAGCGATGCGCCAGGTCGACACCCACGCCTGCACCGACATCACCGGCTTCGGCCTGCTCGGTCACACGGTGGAGATGGCTGAAGCCAGCCAGATCGGCATCGTCATCAACAGCGCTGTCCTGCCGATCTATCCGCAGGTTTTCGAGCTGGCGGCGATGGGGCTGATTCCGGTCGGCAGCTACAAGAATCGGGAGCACTATCTGCCCAGCGTCGTCAACCGCGACCAGGTCTCGCCGGAAATCGTCGACATCATTGCCGACCCCCAGACCTCAGGTGGGCTGCTGATTGCTGTCCCGGCCGAACAGGGGCAGCAACTGCTCGAAGAGCTCGCGGCAAGGAATGTTGAAGGATTCGCGGTCGGTCGGGTCGTGGAGAATTTTCCCGGGAAGATCAAGGTGGACTGAAAGCTGGGGACTCATCAAATGATTTTACTCGACAAACCCTATGTCTCTGAATATTTCAAGACCATATTATTGGATTCTGGCTTTCCTGTCGTCGCAACAAAATCTGCTGAGCAGTTCAATCTTTCGACTGAGACAAACTGGATCTCTGAAGAGAAGAGCGTCGCATCATTTCGTCAGAACGGCTTTCAAAAGCTTTATTCCAATTCGGAAAATGCTCTGGACTGGATCGATTCCAACCTGTCCTTTACTCAACTTCCGGCACAGATTCAAACACTAAAAAACAAAGTTACTTTTCGTGACGGACTCAGGGAATTTTATCCGGAGTATAAATACGAAGCTGTCGCGTTAAACAATTTACGCGATTTCATCCCTTCCGCGGTTCCTTACCCTTTTATCATCAAACCGGCCATCGGTTTCTTCAGTCTCGGAGTGCACATGGTCAACTGCGCTGAGGAATGGGGCGCTGTCGTCGATACCATCTTCGAAGAACTGGAAGACATAAAATCCCAGTATCCTGTAGCGGTTCTGGATACGAACCTGTTCATCATTGAGGAGTGTATCGAAGGGGAAGAGTACGCGATTGACGCCTATTATGATGAACAGGGCGAACCGGTGATCCTCAACATCTTGAAACACCCTTTCTCTTCGGCTGCTGATGTCAGTGATCGGGCCTATTACACCCGTATCGATTTTTTTATGGAGCTGCTGGAACCTTTCCAGGAGTTGCTGAAAAAGATCGGCAACCCCGGCACTCTCAAAAATTTCCCGGTTCATTTGGAAGCCCGGATCGATGATAACGGGTTGATCCAGCCAATAGAGGCAAACCCCATGCGTTTTGCCGGTTGGTGCGTCACCGACCTTGCCTGGTATGCCTATGGGATCACCCCATATCGTTGCTATTTTGACGGCAAAAGACCTGACTGGAACAAGCTTGTTAAAGAACACAAAGGGAAGGTTTATGCGATGATGATTTTTGACCTTCCTGCCGATGTGAAGCCGGAACAGGTGGCTTCTTTTGATTGGGACAAGGCTCTGGCTCTGTTTCCCAAGGTATTGGATCTTCGCAAGATCGATTATTATGAATACCCGATATTCGGTTTTTTGTTTGCCGAACTTGATGCCTCTGATCTGAGTGCCATGGAAACGGTTTTGCGGGCGGACATGAGAGACTATATCTGCTTTAAATAATAAGAGGCCTCTTCCAGGTCGTGGAGCCTTCCCCACTCACCCGCACTCCCCATAGGAACATTCATAATCTTCATTCACTTCAGTTATTGCTGATTCTGACAGTTATTGATAACCATAAAAGCACAAGAGTACAACCCGCATCACCAATACCGGTTGGTTGGATAATCGGGACAAATATCTATTTTTTCCTACTGGAAGATTGGGCGCTGAGACTTTGTGAATGGCTACATGATTTTGAGGTCTTCAGAGTTCTCCCCTGTCATGTTTGGGTTTGACAAGGGGTATGGCTTGAGGTAGAAGAAAACAACGACTCACATTGGATCGTATTATTGGCGGGAAGGGCATTTTACTGCGCCGTCGGCAGCAGCTAGCCGAAGGCAAATTCTTGTCACCTCACGCCACCCCCAACAACCCTCAATTACAAA
>DAOVNV010000189.1 GCA_030630015.1 Desulfuromonadales bacterium
CGAAACGGGTGAGGTCTTCAACTTCAACGACCAGACCAAGTTGTTTGAACTTGTTGAAGGTTAAAACCACGGTACGCGGAACGCGGGACGCGGTAAAATCCTAATCGTAAAGACCTTCCGCAGCCGATTCAGGGCAACATGGGCCATGTTTTTTTCGGTCAGGCTATTGGTCCCAGGCCCCACTCCCAGCTTTTAAAAAGGTTTCCGCGTCCCTCGTTCCGAGTTCCGCGTCCCGGCTTTTAAGATTCTTTCTCACCACTCCAGACCGGGTCCCAGCCGAACTGGCGCTTGATCCTCTCTTCCGGAAACTGTTCCAGGAATTCCTCTTCTGAAAAACTGAACCGGTAGTTTTCGCAGTAGCTCATGAGTATCTCGTGGGCGGCGTTAATGCGGATCATTGTTTCCGGATTCTGTACCTCCGCCTGGTCTGGATGATGGGCCTTGACCAGTTCGCGATGTCTTTTCTTGATCTGTCGCAAGGTGGCCCGTTCGCCAAGCCCGAACACTTCCAGCGCTTTTTTGAGTCCTTCGTAAGTCATGCCTAGCTCCATGTGACGGTCAATCTCTGACCTGAATTCACTGATTCAGGTCTGAGCCCTGGGTTCATAGGTTGCACATGACCCAGGGCGAGCTCAAGTAAAACAGAAAGTAGGACGCATTTACAAGCGAAACTCGGGGAGGTGGCGTTTACCAAATAGTATAGTTTTTATCTTGATTCGCAGCCAATTGCTGTTATGCTTTTCGCATTGCTGTTTCAGGATACAAATTCGTTGGCAGAGAGAGGAGCTGGCCATGCAAAATTCGTGGCGTGTTCTGGATTCCGGGGAATCGAGGCGGGGCCTGGATGACCTGGTCGAGTATCAACGATTCCTCAAACGATTCAAGGTTGTCGAAGAGGAGCGAAGGCTGAAGGATATCCTCTATGATGGCATGCGTTTCGGGGCTCTTGCCCGGGACGATGAAGATTGCTGAGGGTGTGTCCGGCCTCTGATTGCCCATCATTACGTTGCGTGTAGAATTCTTGCGCAGCCGCTGTGACATGTGCTAATAAAAGTCTTTCAAAAGTGGCAATATCATTTTGGGAGAACCTGGCACATGAAACTTGAAATCCAACCTGTTGAAACCCTCAAGCCGCGCATCGAAGACGAAACCCAGCTGGTTTTCGGCAAGCAGTTTACCGACCGGATGTTTGTTATGGAATATCAGGCCGGTCAGGGGTGGCATTCGGCCCGTATCCAGCCCTATCAACCGTTCGTCCTCGATCCGGCGGCTATGGTACTGCACTATGCGCAGGAAATTTTTGAGGGACTCAAGGCGTTTCGCCGTCCGGACGGCCAGATAGCACTGTTTCGGCCGATGGATAATATGCGGCGCTTCAACCGGAGTGCCGCTCGTATGTGCATGCCGGAAGTCGACGCATCCTTCCTGCTGGAGGCGACCAAGGAGCTGATCCGACTGGATTCTGACTGGGTGCCGAGAGCTGAGGGAACCAGTCTCTATATCCGCCCGACGATGGTTGCGTCCGAGCCGATGCTGGGTGTCCGACCGGCGGAGCAGTACCTTTGCTACGTGATTGTCTGCCCGGTCGGAGCCTACTACAAGGGAGGCCTGGCACCGATCAAGATCTGGATTTCCGACCACTACGTGCGTGCCGCTCATGGTGGTACCGGCGAGGTGAAGACGGGTGGAAACTACGCGGCGAGTCTCTTTGCCGCGCGGGAGGCTGCCGACCAGGGCTATGACCAGGTTCTCTGGCTCGATGCCAAGGAAAAGAAGTATGTCGAGGAAGTGGGCAGTATGAATATTTGCTTTATTTATGACGGCCAACTGATCACGTCACCCTTGGGTGGTACGATACTTGACGGCATCACCCGTCGTTCGGTGCTGACTCTGGCGCGGGAAATGGGCCTTGAAATTCATGAAAGAGCCCTGTCCCTGGACGAAATTTTTGATGGCGCCGAGAGCGGTCGATTATCGGAGGCGTTTGGTGTCGGTACTGCCGTGGTGGTTTCGCCGATCGGCCAGTTCACCTATCGCGACCGGACGGCAAAGATCGGTGACGGCCAAACGACCGGTGTCCTGACCCAAAAGCTCTACGATACCCTGACCGGGATCCAGTACGGGCGTTTGCCGGATCCTCATGGGTGGGTCGAAATGCTTTAGGGTTTTGCCGGACCACCCGCTGTTTGTAACAAGAGATAACGCCCCCGGATGAATTTCCGGGGGCGTTATTGTGTATAAAAAATACACAAGTTGTGTTTATTTATTAGTCTGCCAGTCCATGAGAATTTCTGTAAATCCCCCCCAATACTCATTTCAAGACGCCATTTACAATTAATAACTCTGTTATTTCAACTAGTTCTGTATTCCTCTTTGAGTAATAAATTATTCTTTTCCTCTGGCATGGTCGTTGCTCATAAGAATCAGTTCAAGCTGCCAGAGTACAAAGATGTAAATAGACATATGGAGGTGCCTCATGTGCCGGATTGGCGCAATTAAAAGTCTGCAATACACACATCCCAGCCAGGCCCTGTTGTTAATGCAGTCCCAGCAGAAAGGGCATGACAATTCGGGTTTTGCCATGATCATGCATGACCTGGGCGGGATTTTTGAGAGTTACAAGCATTTGCCGACGCTTTCCATGGCTTGCACCGACGAGGGGCTCAAAATTGCTGAAGACATTCTGCATGCCGCCGGTTTTCAGCGCGTCATGCAGTGGGTACCCGAAACCAATCCTGAGCCGGGACTCGATATTAATGCCATGCCCAACTATGTCTTCGAGACCTTCGATTATCCCCGCGCTTACAAACGGAGTGCCGACCAGAAGGAAAAGGAAGAACTTCTGCTCGATATGCGGCTCAAACTGCGTGCTGCGCTCGAAGAAAACGAGCAGGGTTTTGTCTACTCTTTCTGGCCGGATGTGGTCACCCTCAAGGAAATAGGCGATCCACGCGATATCGGGACCTACTTCAATCTGTGGGAACCGGATGACAGGTTTACCGCCCGGGTGATCACGGCGCAATGCCGGCAGAACACCAACTACGATATCGTGCGCTACGCCGCCCACCCCTTCTTCCTGCAGGGCTATACGGCACTGGCTAACGGCGAAAATACCTTCTACCTGAAGAATGTCGAATTTCAGCGCACGTTGCATCGCGGCTATATCGGTTTCGAGTCCGATTCCCAATGTTTTCTGTACAGTCTCCACTATGTGCACAGGGAACTGAACTGGCCGCTTTCCTATTTCAAGCATGTCATTACGCCGCTGCCTTTCGATGATATCAACCGGCGCAGTGACAAGGAGCAGCTTCTGGCGATCCGCCAGTCGCTGGCCCATCTTGAAATTAACGGCCCGAATACGATCATTGGGGTGATGCCGGACAACACCGTGTTCACCTGCTGCGATGCGAAAAAATTGCGGCCGGTTGTGATCGGTCGATCGGATGACACCGTGGTGATCTCTTCTGAGGTGTGCGGCATTAACGAAGTCCTCCCGGATCGTGACTGGGAAACGGATATCTATCCCAATGAACGGGAAGTCGTGGCGATTTCCAACGACCTGGAGGTGCATAGATGGAAGCAATAAAGGTCCAGAATGTCACGTCGAACGACATGCCCTGGAAAATTCGCTACGACGCCAGTCGCTGCACCCTGTGCGGGTCCTGCGTGTCAGCCTGTTCCTTTGGAGCCATAGCGCCCAAGATCGAAAGGCGTCGCATGGTCTTCTCCGAAGGGGAATTCCCGGAGCCTAAACAGCGTTTTTCTGCGGTTCCCGTAATCAGGCAGGTTCAGTCACTCACCCACTATTGTCGTGGTTGCGGCATCTGCGAAAAGGTTTGCCCGAACGACGCGATTGCTCCCGAGCGCAACCCGGACACCCGCCACCCAATTCTGACCCGGTGTCTTGGTGGAGACTCGATCAAACGCGGTGGCCGCAAGAATCTCGAAGCAACGGTTCGGACCCTGGACAAGATCCGGGTTGGCCGTATTTCCCAGATGACCGACCCGAGTCTCGACGCGCAACGGCACACTTTCGATCTGCTTGCACCCTTTGGCCGTATTCTACCGGCACACAAGCTGCCGATCAGCGTCAACGAACAGGGTCAGCTGCAAAGCGAAGCGAAGATGCCGCCGGTGCACTGGATTTACCCGGTGGTGATCGGTGACATGTCGATTGGGGCGCTCTCGTGGCGGATGTGGGAGGCTGTCAGCATGGCAGTCGCCTATCTCAACGAGCAGTGCGGCATGCCGGTGCGTATGTGCTCCGGTGAGGGCGGTGTGCCGGTGCGATTGCTGAAAAGCCGGTACCTTAAATATATGATCCTGCAGATTGCCTCCGGGCATTTTGGCTGGAACCGGATTGCCAGGGCGTTGCCCCACATGGTCGAGGATCCGGCCGGGATTCTGATCAAGATCGGTCAGGGAGCCAAGCCTGGTGACGGCGGTTTACTTCAGGCAGGCAAAGTTGCCGAGCACATTCAGGCGATCCGCGGTGTGCCCAAAACCGACCTGCTGTCGCCTCCCAATCATCAAGGCCTTTATTCCATCGAGGAGAGCG
>DAOVNV010000130.1 GCA_030630015.1 Desulfuromonadales bacterium
GGATACGGCAGGCGTTTTCGCTGAAACTTTGAGCGATGTCCAGAGGTTTCTCTTCAGAAGCGGCAGTGAGGTCTCTCAGGTGCAGTTGTGTAAACTCCTCCTGGCTGTAACCGTACAATTGCGATGCGGCATTATTGACGTTGACGACCGTCTGTTGATCTGCATCGACCAGGAGGACGGCATCCGTTTCCGCTGAAAAGTGGAGACGGTAGTTTTCCTTGGCTTCGCGCAGAGTCTGTTCATCCTGGATGTGTCGAGTGATGTCCCGGGCTATCGCCGCAGCACCGATAATATTGCCGAAATCATTTATGATTGGTGAAATGGAGAGCGAAACGAAGATAACCTTTCCATTTTTGCACAGGTGCATGGTCTGAAAATGCTTGATGCGTTCACCACGCAGTATTTGCTTCAGAATCCGGGGGATTTCATCGCTACGTTCGGGCAGGGCAAGAAAGGCAAGGGGGCGTCCTCTGGCCTCGCTCGGACTATATCCATAGACGGCTTGGGCGCCAGTGTTCCAACTGACAATGAACCCTTTCAGAGAAACCCCGATAATGGCGTCATCTGAGGATTCGACAATTGAGGCAAGCAGAGCCTGTGTCTCTAACATGGCAAACTCGCTGTGGTAGGATACTGCTGTTATTCTAACAGCTGGGTGAACGATCGCGACAATGGTGTTCTTTTTTACCTGGTAAGCCTCTCATATTTTCAATCATAGCCTTGCGCTGTCTGATATGAGTTGGGTATGATCTGGAAGAGAACAAATCACCTTTAGGAGAAAAGTTTTCAGCCATGCGATACCCTGACTACATCGAACAGGATTTTGAATTTCCAGAATTTTACCGGGTGCGAATGAACTATCCGGATGATCGACTGGAGAATCTGGATGCAGAGATCGTGCGCGGCATGGAGGAGGTGCTGCCGACCAGCGGAATTTCGGCTGGCGACACAGTTGCCGTTGCAGTTGGCAGCCGAGGTATCAACAATCTGGCACAAATGGTGAAAGTCGTCTGCCGGAAACTGTTGTCAATCGGCGCGGATCCTTTTGTTATTCCTGCCATGGGCAGCCATGGCGGGGCCACTCCGGAGGGGCAGCGCGCCATTCTCGAACAGCTGGGTGTGACCGAGGATCTCGTGGGGGTGCCGATCCGATCGTCCATGGATGTGGTTCAGATCGCCACCCTGTATGGTGAAGTTCCCGTCTATTTCTCTAGTGACGCCTTCGAGGCGGACCATTCTATCTGCCTGAACCGCATCAAACTGCACACCAAGTTCAAAGCGCCTGTGGAGAGCGGACTCTGCAAGATGCTCTGCCTGGGCATGGGCAAGCATGCCGGTGCGCTGACCTGGCACAACTGGGCCCTGAAATACGGTTTCTACCCGTTGTTGAAGGACATGGCCGCCGAAGTGGTTCGACTCTCGAACGTTCGTTTCGGGATCGGCATCGTGGAAGATGCCAACGATCATACGGCGTATGTTGAAGCTATCCCTGCGGCTGAAATCGTGACCAGGGAGCCAGCCCTGCTCGAAAAGGCGAAGGCCTATTTTCCTAAGCTGCCGGTTCGTAACCTTGATGTCCTGGTTATTCAGCAGATCGGCAAGGAAATCAGCGGCGCGGGTATGGACCCGAACGTCACCGGGCGGGCCAGCGACCTGATGGAGGATGACTTTTCGGAAAGTCTCAAGGCGACCCGGATTGCCGTGCTGAACATGTCCGAGCAGACCGAAGGCAACGGCCTCGGCATTGGCCTGGCCGATTTCATCACCGAAAAAGTTTTCGAACAGCTGGACTATGAAAAGGTGCTGATGAACGCCTTGACCAGTGTCTCGGTTCGCAAGGCCTTCATTCCGGTACGCATGCCCAACGAATGCAAGGCTATCCAGGCTTGTTTTACAACTCTTGGCCCAGTCAGCGCACAGGATGTCCGCGCCATCATCATTCGCGATACCCTGCATGTTTTTGAGTTCTGGGCGAGTCCCGCGCTGCTGGATGAGTTGAAGATCCTTCCAACGGTGGAGATACTTGAGAAGAGCAGGCTTGAGTTTGATGCAGAGGGCGTTCTGCAGTTGGCAGACTAAGCAAGGTGCCGGGCAGGTCCGTTCAAGAAGGGGCGGTCTTGGCGGCGAGGATTGTTTCCTTGCCCTGCGCCGGTGTCCTGGGGATCAGGCAGGAGAGCAGCAGCGACACCAGCGCCATGCCGGCGCCGCAGAAGAAAACCAGGGCCGGGGAGGTAAGCCAGACCAGACCGAAACTGGCCGGGATGACCACTGCCGCGATGTGGTTGATCGAAAAACTGACGCCGGCGGTTGAAGCGATGTCCTCAGGGGCGGCAACCTTCTGGAAGTAGGTTTTCAAGCCGATGGCCAGGGCGAAGAAGAAATGATCCAGAACGTAGAGTCCGGCTGCCAGACGCGATGACTCGACCAGCGCGTAGCCGCAGAAGACCAGAATCAACCCGCCGGTTCTGATTTTAAAAATGCAATAAATAGAGCAAAAGCATTTAAGCTTGTCGCGCATCAACCTCCGCTGCCAGCTTTTGCAAAGCCGGTGAGACTGAAACCTGGTAAGCAGGCATTATCCCAAGTTCCTGCAGGTGTAGCGGGAGACGTTCAAGCTCGGCAGCAGCGCGTTGACGAATTGTCTCCAGCGATTCAGGCTGATGCAGACGTTTGCCCTGCTTCATGTAAGGTCGGATCAATACTTCTCCATCCTGCGTATCGCCCTCGATGGTAAGAATATCTTCCTGCATGCGGCCATGCTGGTCATAGAGGCGATACACTTGCTTGCGCCCCGGCCAAGTAGCCTTACCTTCGGAGCGTTTGCGGCGGGCAATGCCGGCATACTCGGTGAGCTTGTAGGCGCAGTCCAGGTAGGGTGCATCGGCGGAGGTATCCATATGGGTGCCGATGCCGAAACCATCAATCGGGGCTCCGGCCGCCAGTAACTCACGCAGGACATATTCGTCAATGCTGCCGCTGGAGAAAATGCCGGTCTTTGTCAGGCCGCCGTCATCCAAAATTTTTCTCACCTTGTGTGCATGCTTCGCCAGATCGCCGCTGTCCAGTCGCACTGCTTTGACCTGAATACCCTCTGCCTGGAGTCGTGGTGCGAGTTCAACGACCTTTTCCGCTCCGGCTTCCGTATCGTAGGTGTCAATGAGCAGGACGACATTGCCGGGCTGTGAGCGGGCAAAGTGGTCAAAGGCTTCCATTTCGTCATCATGGGCCTGGATGAAGGAATGGGCCATGGTGCCGTAGACCGGGATATCGAATAGCGGGGCGGCCAGTACCGTGGCGCTGCCGGTAAATCCGGCGATATAGCTGGCCCGTGCCGCCAGCAGTCCGGCTTCCGCGCCATGTGCTCGGCGCAGGCCGAAATCGATCAGCATTTTGTCCGGTGCGGTCAGCACGCAACGTGCGGCCTTGCTGGCAATCAGGGTCTGGAAATGGAGCAGGTTGATCAGGCGGCTTTCCACCAGTTGCGCCTGGGGCATGGGGGCGGTGACCCGCAGGATCGGTTCGTCGGGAAAGAACACCGTGCCTTCCGGCATGGCGTGGACCTCGCCGGTAAAGCGCAAAGCAGCCAGGGAGTCGATGAAGTCCTTGCTGAAGCGTCCATCACCTGATACCCACTCGATTTCTTCTGGTGTGACCTGCAGATTTTCCAGGAATACCAGGGCCTGTTCCAGGCCGGCTGCCAGCAGAAAGCCGCGAGAGGCGGGGAGCTTCCTGACGAAGAATTCAAAAGTTGCTGATTGCTCCATGCCTTGATCGAAGTAGCCCTGCAGCATGGTGAGCTGGTAGAGGTCAGTCAGAAGTGCGCTGGAGCTGGGATCGATCATGGTGTTGCCTCCAACAGCCTTTTTGTCAGATCAGCTGTGCACCGCTGCGAAGCATTTCGTTGACTGCACGTTGGCCGTCACCTGGCTGAACGTTGACGGCGCGGATGGCGTCTTCGATCAGCAGGACCTCGAACCCTTCGGTCAGGGCGTCTTGCACGGTGTTGAGCACGCAGTAGTCGGTTGCCAATCCGCCGATGAACAGGCGGGTAATCGTTCGGGTTTTCAGATTTTCGGCCAGATCAGTTCTTGAAAAGCCTGAATAGGAATTTTTCTCAGGCAGTTTCGCCTTGGAGATGATCACGGCATCATCCGGAAGGTGCAGTCCGGGTGCGAAGGCAGCTCCCTCTGTGCCGGCCACACAGTGCGGCGGCCATGCCCCGCCCTGTTCCCTGAAGGAACAGTGATCGGCCGGGTGCCAGTCGCGGGTCGCGTAGATGGGCAGGCCGCGGCCATGGAATGTGTCTATGTATAGGTTCAGGGGCGGGATGACTGCATCACCATCCGGCACGGCCAGGCTGCCGCCGGGGAGGAAATCGTTCTGCACATCCACGATGATCAGTGCATCGCCCCGGCTCGGTTCATTGCTTGGTTGAACTGTCATGACATCGTTCCTAGCTTCATGTCCTCATTTCCACAGGACGTCGACAGGGCTGAATCTCGCCCTGTCAGATAAGCTTACTACAATTTTCGGAAGTATCACCTGGTCCGAAGTAGACAAGCCCAAGTCAGTTGTCATATGATAATTGTTTAATAACTGAATAAGTCGTCTATAATCGTTTTTGACTGGAGGGGGCTTTCGCGTCTCGCGCCCCGCGCTTCTCGCCTCGGATTTTAATATGAACATCACACAAATGAAACAGGTTCTGGCCGAGATCCTGACCAAAACAGATTTGACACCCTGCGTGGTTGGCCACCGCGGTGTCGGCAAAACGGCTGGCGTCGTGCAGGTCTGTCGCGAGATCGGCCGGGAATACGTGGCTGTGCGGCTGGGTCAGATGGAAGTTGGCGACCTGGTCGGCATCCCCTACCGTGAAACGGAGACTATGCATTGGTCGCGCCCGTCCTGGTGGCCGACTGAAAACGCGCCGGAAACGATCGTGCATTGCGACGAGCTCAACCGGGCACAGCAGGAAGACACCCTGCAGGCGATCTTCCAGTTCGTTGAACCGCCCGCCGAAGGACAAGAACGCCGATTGCACACCCACGAACTGCATCCCCGTCACAAGGTGGTGGTTTCGATCAACCCGCCGGACGGTACTTACCAGGTGGCTACATTGGACCGAGCCCTGCTCGACCGCATGGTGATGCTCTACGTTGAGACGGACTATCAATGCTGGGCGCGCTACGCCAAGCAGCAGGAGTTCGACGAAGGCGTACAACAGTTCCTTTCGGCTTATCCGAACCTGCTGGCCAGAACCGGCTCTCCCCTCGATATGCAGATGGAGCCGACCGAGCGAGCCTGGGAAATGGTCAGCACCCTGCGTCGTTCCTGCCGTTTCCCGGCAGAGTTGGAGATGGAGGTCTACGCCGGGATCGTCGGCCAGGAAGCAGCGGTGAGTTTCCTGCGCTGGTGCCGCGAGCAGAGCGAACGGCCGCTGACAGCCCGCCAGGTGCTCGACAACTGGGAGCAGGTTGCCGACCGGGCCGCCGTCCAGCGCGACGACCTGCAGGCTGTGACCTTCAACGATGTGATCACCACTCTGGAAGTTGATCCAGTCCTGTCCGAATCCCAGGAAACCAGCCTGATCGCCTACATCGCTGTGCTGCCGCGTGATCTGCAATTCGGCCTGGTCAAGGCGTTGCTCAAAATTCCCGCCGTAGCGGCTGTGCTCTGCAAGGACGAACATGACGCCGTCATCCTCGAAGTGATCGAAGCGATCAGCAAGGAAGCGTCTTAATCGAGAGGTGCGAGGCGCGAAACGCGAAACGAGAAAGTTTTATCGCACCTCTCATTTCGCGTTTCGCGCCTCGGTATTTATGGTTGCGGACATCATAGAATTCAAACGACCTTCCCCGGTTGAGAATGATCCGGGGCGTGCCATCGAGAATGCCGTGGTGCGCCTGCTCAAGGTGCGCCCATTTTATGGCCACCTTCTGCTCGGGTGCCACCGGCGCCTTGCCCCTGGCACGCACGCTGTCGGCGTGACGATTGCTCATGGCACCCCGACCCTCTGCATCGATCCCGAACAGTTTGCTCTGCTGACCAATGATCAGCAGCAGGCGCTCCTTGAACATGGCATCAAGCATATCCTGCATCTGCACCCGATGCGCGGCAAGGGCTATCATCGCCTGACCTGGGATGTGTCCTCGGATCTGGCAATCAACCCCTCCATTAAGCATCTTCCGGCTGAAGCACTGCTGCCGGAGCGCTATGGCCTTGAAAATGGCTTGGCCGCCGAGGAGTATGCCCGTGCCCTGACGGCCCGGTTCAATACTGGCAACCTCGAAGGGGAGGGGGTCGGTGACGCTAGTCGTGACAAGGGAGGGCACACCGGTGCCGGTTCCGACGACCTTCTTTCTGAGACGTCAGATGCAAAATTGCTGGATGATCACAAGGTCTGGACCGAAGCGGAAAGTACGCCTTTGCGCCTGGCTGAACAGGTGGTGCGTGACCAGGTCCGTGAGGCCCATCGCAAGAGCAGCGGCGAGGTGCCCGAGGATATCCGGGAACTGGTCGAGGGCTGGCTGGCTCCGCCGCAGATTCCATGGCAGCAGGTACTGCGCCAGTTTGTCGCTACGGCAGGGCGGGTTGGACGCAAGAACAGTTGGCAGCGCGAGCATCGCCGTTTTCAGCATAATACGCCTGGAACTCGCAAACGCCACCGGCTCAATTTGCTGGTGGCGATTGATGTCAGTGAGTCAACAGACGAGCGGGAGCTTCGTGAAAGTTTCGCCCGCGAACTGCTGCAAATTGCGCGTGGCCGCGACAGCCGGATTACGGTACTTTATGCACACAGCAGGATCCGGCGCATCGAGCAGTTCAACAGCAGCCAGGTTGTTGCCGAAGCTTATTCGGGAGGCGGCTTCACCGATCTGCGGCCGGTGTTCGATTATGCCAGGACCATGCATCCCCTGCCGGCTGCGGTCATTTACCTGACCGATGGCTACGGGCCGGCGCCGGAAGAAATGGAGTTCCCTACGCTCTGGGTGCTCACTGAGGATGGGCAGAAGCCGGTGGAGTGGGGAGTTGAATTAAGGCTCGGAGACGCGAGGCGCGAAGCGCGAGTTGAGAACAATCTTACTGATTGAGGCTTTTGATATGA
>DAOVNV010000119.1 GCA_030630015.1 Desulfuromonadales bacterium
AGGGTGTCTTTTCTGGTCGGCTTGAGCAGGGGACGCAGCCCTGACGAAGTCCTGAAACCACTGGCGGGAATCGCCACAACCATGTATGCTGTCCCGGTCCCCGCTGGCGGCAGCGTGGATCCGGCGGACCTGACGTCCTGGGCTGAAAGCTGTGGTATCACCTGTCGCGAGTACGATTCCCCGGAGGCCGGGCTGGACGCAGCCATGGCTGAGCGCCGGGAAGGTGAGCCGCTGGTTGTCTGCGGCTCGCTGTTCCTGATTGCGGTTGTCAGGGAAATTCTTACCTCTCTGCCCTCCGAAACGGTGTCATTGAAATGATCTTGAAGCAGTTTTACATTGCCGGATTCATTGTTGGGGTTTTCATCTGGTTTTGCCCCCTTCTGCAAGGTGTCGCCGGGGAAGAAACACCTGCCGGCATGGTGCAGGGGCAGAACGAAAATCTGACCACAGCTGCACTTGTTGAAGAAGCTTCCGATCAGGAAACAGCCTCTGCCGATACCACTGCTTCAGAGGGGGACCTTGATGCCCAGCCGGTCTCACTCGAGGCGGACAATCTCTCTTATGACCAGGAAAGCGGCACCTATGAGGCGAGCGGCCATGTCGTCCTCCGTCAGGACGATGTCTATCTGACGGCTGATCAACTGATCCTACAGTCGGCCACCCAGGATGTTGCCGCCGAAGGCGCCGTGCAGATCCGCCAGGCGGATGATGAGTTGAGCGGCCATCGCATCCATTACAATCTCTCGACCGGCCAGGGCCGCGTGCAGCAGGGCAGGGTCTTTCTCAGTGAAAAGAATTTCCACCTTGCCGGGGAGGATGTCGAGAAGACCGGCGAAGCGACCTACCATGTCACCAACGGCCGATTCACCACCTGTGACGGCGAGGTGCCGGACTGGGAATTTTCCGCCGAACAGATTGAAGTGCATCTCGGCCGCTACGCCACGGCCCGCAATGCCTGGTTTCGCGTCAATGATGTGCCCCTGCTCTATTTCCCCTACATCCTCTACCCGGTTAAGACCGAGCGGGAATCCGGCTTGCTGGTCCCCCGCGTCGGGTATTCCCGCGAGCAGGGAGTCAAGATGTCCCTGGCCTGGTACCAGGTTCTCGACCGGAACCAGGATGCCACCATCTATCTCGATTATTTCTCGGAGATGGGAGTCGGTAAAGGGCTTGAATATCGTTATTTCTTCGGCCGCGACAATCAGGGGAGTGCCAAGTACTATCATGTCAGCGGCATCTCCGATATACCTGATCTCTATGCTCTCGAATGGGAGCACGGTGGTACCCTGCCGGGCAATATCCGCTTGACGGCTGATGTCAGATATGTTGACGATGTTCTATTTTATGAAGAATTCGGTGAGGTTGCCGAAGATTACAATCGTGACAAGACGCTTGCGACGGTAATTGCCCAACGCAATTGGCAGAAGTTCAACCTTGCCGGGCACATCCGTTATCTCAAGGATCTCGAGGGGGACAACGACACGACACTCCAGCAACTGCCTGAACTGAGTGCTGCCCTGCCTGGTTACCGGATTGGCAAGACCCCTCTCTATGTGGGACTTGAAAGCTACGCAACCCGTTTCCGGAGTGATGAGGCGGAGGATGGGGAACGCCTTTACCTGCGCCCATCGATCAATGCGGCTTTCAAGCCAGGGTCATGGCTTGAACTGTCCCCGGAGATTGCGCTCACCCAGAGATTTTACAGCAGCGACGCATCCGAAAACGAGGTCACTGTTCCCGAATACGCGCTGACGATTTCCACCCGACTGCAGAAGGTCTTCCCTTTCGAGCGTTGGGGTTTGGACAGCATCAAGCACTCCATTGAACCCCAGGTTGCCTATGTCTACGTTCCCGAGGTTGAACAGGGCGATCTACCTGTTTTCGATCTGAAGGATCGTCTCCTGGAACAGAACCGGATTGAATACGCTCTGATCAACCGGTTTACAGCCAAGTCAACAACCGGCAACGCACCCCCGGTTTACCGTGAGGTTCTCAACCTGCGCCTGTCACAAAGCTATGACGTAGGCGAGGCGCGAGATGATGATCTGGACGATAAGGAACCATTTTCCGATCTGCGCATCGAACTGGAGGCCAGGCCCACAAAGAAAGGTTTCGTGGAGCTGGACAGCTATGTTGCAGCACACAACGCTCTTGCTTTCAATCGACTGGATGTCAAGGCAGGCCTCGACGCCGGCCGGGGTAACCGCCTCAAGTTAGGCTACCACTATCGGCGCGAACTGCCCGATGTGGGGCTCAGTACCGATTACCTGAGCGCCGTCATGGATACGGCTTGGCTCAAGCCGGTTTATCTGCACCTGGAGGAACGCTATGATTTCCAGGACAGCCAGCATCTCGAAACGGTGGTTGGGCTGGAATACCGGGCCCGTTGCTGGAGCTTTTTTATGACTTTCCGGGATCGCCTGGATGATCAGCAAGTTATGGTCAATTTCGTTCTTGCCGGCCTCGGCGGGACGAACAGCTTTTGGTAAAAGCCAGGAACGCGGGACCCGCCGTCGCTTAAGGCTATGGCGGGTTCCGCGTTCCGAGCCTTTCTGCTTTGTCCCCTTTTATACTGCTTGACACCCCCTCCGGTTCATCCGATTATCCTGTTTTAATGTAACTGTTCAGCTGTCTGACTAACCGCACAGCATGTGGATTATAGCTGTAAACCACATGCCCTCGCTGAGATGCTGAATAGTTACGTTTTAATTTGCCAACCATCCGATGAGGCCTGGCTGCAGGTCCGGTTGGAGTGCTAATCGGCATCTGGAGAGGGGGTGTGCCTTTTAGGAGGGATTTGAAGATGTAATGCTGTCATCGGAGTATCTTTTACTCGACTTTCTATCGGAGGGATTTGTCATGAAAAAACTGTTTGTTGCTTTTGTGCTGGCATGTTGTGTGATTGTTTCCGGTTTTGCGGTAGGCCCGGTTTTAGCGGCCGATCAGGTTGCTGCGGCTGATGTCGCAGGCGTTGTCAATCTCAATCAGGCCAATGTTTCCGAACTTCAGGAGTTGCCCGGGGTCGGCCCGGCGCTGGCGGAGAGAATCCTCGCCTATCGTGAGGCACAGGGCCCATTTAGAAGTGTGGACCAACTGACCGAGGTCAAGGGGATTGGCGCCAGAAAACTTGAAAAAATCAGGGGGAGTGTGACCCTGAAATAACGGTTTGAATATTCAAAAGGCCCGCCCAAAAGCGGGCCTTTTGATGTCTAATTTATTGCTCGAATCGCAAATACCTTGATTTTTCAGCCACTTTGATGCCAATATGTGCACGTTACTGGTTTTGTGTGTAGATGATTCTCTGGTTGCAGTCCGCTGAGGGGTCTGGTATGGCTGAAAAATCGGTCCAGGCAGGCCGGTCCGGAATGGGTCGCATGGCCCTCTGGCCGTTGACGCTGATTGCTTTGGTCATGGGGTTTGCCCTGTTCGGCGACCGTGGGGTGATTCATCTGGCCCAGTTGAGCAATCAGAAGACAGCGCTTCTCGCAGAGATGGACTCTGTGAAACAGCAGAACAGTGCACTGCGTGAGGAAATCGACGCACTGCGTTCCGACCGACGCTATATCGAGCGTGTTGCCCGAACTGAACTGGGGATGGTTCGCGAGGACGAGTTGGTCTTCCAGTTTGCTTCCAGGCCCGGTTCGGGCAAACCTTCATCCTCTGCCGGTTCTCGGTAGCTTCCAGTTTTCTCCCCTGATTTTTTGTTTTCAATTGCCATTTGTATGTCGTCTGACATTGCTTGACAGCAGTCTTGGGCAAGGATAACATACACTGTTTTTTCGCCCCGGATAATGGTTCAACATCAACCTCTCCGAGTTTAGTTATGAGTGAAGACAAGCGTACCCTATGCATTATCTGCGCCTGGCGGGCCAATTGTGCCAAGCGCTTTTCCATGGGTGCCGATGAATCCCTGCACTGCCCTGATTTTTCGGAAGATGTCACCCTGAGAAAGAAGGCCGGGCAGGAAGAAGGTACGGATTCCCGAGACCAGGACTAATAGAAGATGAAAGATCGTTTGAGGCAATACATCCAGAGTGCACTGCAAAGCTGTTTCGATTCCGGCGCACTTAGTTCCGGCATACTCCCCGATATTCAGATTGAAGTGCCTGGTAATCCGCAGCATGGTGATTTTTCCACTAATGCCGCCATGATGATGGCTCGCACCGAAAAAAGAGCCCCCCGGCAGATTGCCGAGACTCTGGTGGCAGCACTGGGCCCCGCCAATGATTTCTGGCAGAAAGTGGAGATTGCCGGCCCGGGTTTTATCAACTTTACCCTCGCACCCGTCTGCTGGTACCAGGTGCTGGACCAGATTGCGCGTGAAGGTGCCACTTATGGCCGGTCCGAAGCCGGCAAGGGGCAGAAAATTCAGGTGGAATTCGTCAGTGCCAATCCGACCGGTCCGCTGCATATCGGCCATGGTCGCGGTGCGGCTACTGGCGATGCCGTTGCAGCAGTGCTTAAGGCGGTCGGGTATGAAGTCGAACGCGAGTATTACATCAACGACGCCGGCAATCAGATCAATACCCTCGGTCGTTCCCTGCTGCTGCGTTATCGGGAACTTCAGGGTGAGACCATCGAGTTTCCAGAAGACTGCTACCAGGGCGACTATATTACCGATCTGGCCCGCGAGGTTCTGGAGACGGAGGGCAACCGCTTTTTGGATCTGCCCGAGACCGACGCGATTGCCTGGTTCAGATCCTTCGGTGGCAAGCGCATCCTCTCCGGTATTGATGCCGACCTGCAGGCTTTCGGTGTTTTCATGGACCACTGGTTCAGTGAAAACAGCCTGTTCGAAAGTGGTGAGGTGGAGCGTGGTCTCGAACTGCTCAAGGAGCGCGGCCTGACCTATGAAAAGGATGGCGCCGTCTGGTTCCGGACCACCGATTTTGGTGACGATAAGGATCGGGTCCTGGTGCGCTCCAACGGCGATACCACCTATTTCGCGTCGGATGTGGCCTATCATATGGAGAAGCTCTCGCGCGGCTTCGACACGATCATCGATGTCTGGGGTGCGGACCATCACGGTTACGTGCAACGCATGAAGGCTGTTTTCTCGGGCCTGGGCCACTCGCCGGAGGCTCTGCATCTCATCCTGGTGCAGCTGGTCAACCTGCTGCGTGGCGGCGAACAGGTTGCGATGAGCACCCGGGCCGGTGAGTTCGTGACCCTGCGCGAAGTGGTCGACGAGGTGGGTCGTGACGCCTGCCGGTTTTTCTTCCTGATGCGGCGCTCCGACAGCCAACTCGATTTTGATCTCGAACTGGCCAAGCAGCAGAGCACGGATAACCCGGTCTATTATGTCCAGTACGCTCATGCCCGGGTCTGCAGCATCAACCGCAATGCGGCCGAGCAGGGCATCTCCCTGCCCGGGGCGGGCGAGGCGGACCTGTCTAAACTGGTTCTCGACGAGGAACTGGCTCTGGCCAAGCTGTTGTCGCGCTATCCTGAGACGCTGCTTGGCGCAGCCCGGCATCATGAACCGCACCGGGTGATTTTCTACCTGCAGGAACTGGCGGCACAGTTTCATAGCTACTATAATCGTGACAAGGTTCTGGTCGAGGATCCGGATGTCAGTCGGGCACGGCTTGCTCTGGTCAATGCGGTGCGGACGGTAATCTGCAATGCTCTGACCCTGCTCGGCGTCTCGGCACCGGAGAGGATGTGAAACCGGGACGCGGGACGCGGAACGCGGAACGCGGTAAAAGCAGAACAATTTGAAAGCTTATTAGCTAAGAAGTCCGTGGTAGTTGTGGTTTGACTGGAGAGGGTTACGAATGTTCTGCTGGCAAGTGCTGTCTTTAAATTTTCGCGCCACTCGCCGCTCGCCACTTTCTACTGTCTTGGGGGAGCTATGATGTCGCAGCCTGTTGTGTCGCGCAGTCAGCGTCGCATCGAAAAAAAACAGACCCTGCTGGTGCTGGTGCTGATCCTGGTGGTTGCCGGGGTGAGCTTTGCGCTTGGTGTGATGGTGGGCCAGAAGAGTGGCTCCGTGCCAGGCTTAGCTGATTCCGGGGTTGAGGAGGTACGTTTGCCGACCGCGACCCAGGTGGTCCCGGCGCCGCCGACTCCCGAACCGGAGCCTGCTAACGAGCCAGCCAAGCTGACTTTCTACGACAACCTGCCCAAGGGTAACCAGGCCCCGCTCGGCAGCGGCATCAACCTGCCACCTGAAGAGAAAGCTGCAACATCTGCTCCCAAGGTAGAGGTTGTTGTCAAGCCGCCGGTCCCTGCACCGGTTGCCTCTCCGCCACCCGAACTGCAGGCTGCCAAGCCTGCAGTCAGCTCGCAGGGTGCTTTCGTAGTGCAGGTGGCATCGTTCCGGACCGAGGCGGATGCCCGCAAACTACAGACGCGGCTCGGCAAACATGGCCTGACCACTTTCCAGGAGCGTGCTGATCTGGGTCAGAAGGGGGTCTGGTTCCGGGTCCTCACCGGACCCTACACGGATCGTCTCGCCGCCGACCAGGTCGTGGTTCTGTTGAAGGCTGAGGAGCGTCTGTCGGCTCTGGTCAGGAAGCGTTAGAGGGTAACTTTTTTAATATTTTCTCTTGACAACCTGCCAAGTTGAGAGTAACTTCCGAAGTCTTGTTGCGGGGTGGAGCAGTCAGGTAGCTCGTCGGGCTCATAACCCGAAGGTCGCAGGTTCAAATCCTGCCCCCGCTACCAATAAAATCAAGGACTTGCGTTAATTCGCAGGTCCTTTTTTAATGGGCTGTACCCTAAATTGTACCCTGGGGCCTGCGTTCAAACAGGATAGGAGTACAGTTATGGCAAGTCTCTTGAAACGGGGTAAAAGTTACTACGCTCAATATTATGCAGGCACTCGGCAGCGCCGGGTGTGCCTGCATACCTCTTCGCTGCAGGTCGCTAAAGAAAAAGTTCGGCAGATCGAGTCAGCCCAGGTCAGGGGCATGGAAATGCCTCTTCCAACCCGCACGCCTTTGGCCAAGGTCGTCAAGGCCTACGTTACCTACCTCACCACAGTTAGAACTCCTGCGAATGTTCGGCGCGATGTTTATTATCTGAGAAGCGCCTTCGGGCCGATCTGTTCCGAACTGGAATTGAAGAATGGCAAGATCAGCAAGAAGGGGATCAAGCGTCCGAGCAAAAAGGAAACGTCTCCGATTGAAGTCAAATATTTCGAACAGATCACAACCTTTGATATTGCTGACTTCATTGCTAGCCAGGTACGCAATAAAGCGCTTGCTCCGAAAACGGCGAACCGCTACCGGGAGATTTTGACCCGGCTCTTTAATTGGGCGATGAGTCAGTATGAAATCCGAACGCCTGACAACAGGAACCCGGCTGCCAGGGTGGAACGCTACAAAGAGAAAGCTCCCAATATCCGTTTTTTGTCTTTGGAGCAGATTGACGAACAATTGAATGTTTTGGAGGATCACACTCAGTTGCAGGCGCTGGTGGCGGTTTATATCTATGCGGGGTTGAGAAGGGAAGAGGCTCTTTGGTTGACTGTTGATGATGTTGATTTTGGTGCTGGGCCGAATGGGATGATCCGGATACAGGCTAAGACGATTGATGGAGAGTTCTGGGAGTCGAAGACCAAGGTTAATCG